>VFGE01000032.1 GCA_009392515.1 SAR202 cluster bacterium
CTCCCCTCTCGGGGTACTTTTCACCTTTCCCTCACGGTACTAGTTCACTATCGGTCACCAACTGTATTTAGCCTTGGAGGATGGTCCCCCCAGATTCAAGCAAGATTTCACGTGTCCCGCTCTACTTAAGAAAGTAATAAGGAGACCATTTCCTTTAATCTACCGGGCTCTCACCTTCTCTGGCTGTCCGTTCCAGGAACATTCGAATAGAAAATGGTTTTCTTACTCCTCGTTGAGTTATGGGCCTCAACACATACTTCTTGCAACCCCATAAAGACATGGGCCCCAAAGCCGTGAAGCCTCTATGGTTTAGGCTATTCCCATTTCGTTCGCCACTACTACGGGAATCTCTTTTGATTTCTCTTCCTCAGGGTACTTAGATGTTTCAGTTCCCCTGCTTACCTTCTTTGAATTAAGGGTTAGTTCAAAGATAATCCACATTTAGTGAATTGGGTTACCCCATTCGGGAATCCCCGGTTAAGTCAGCTAGACGACTAACCGAGGCTTATCGCAGTCTTGCCACGCCCTTCTTCGGCAGTTGGTGCCAAGGCATCCCCCGTGTACGCTTAGTAGCTTTATCCACAAAAAATCCCTGACAGAAAAAAAGACAGAAACTAATAAAAATTAGTTTTGTTTTCGAGAAATGAAGAATTAATATTCTTCATTCTTTTTGTCAACTTCAACATTAATGAATCCGCATTGTAGGGAATCATCAATGTCATTTATAGTTCTCTAACTAACTGGAGATAAACCTTTAGTTAGGAACTACTCTTATATTAAGAAAAACTATTCAATTATTAAGGTAAAAATAAAGACGCTGCCAGAAACTTCTAGCACCGCCTTAAGTCTGGTCTTTAAATCTTTTATGTTAGACTAAAATTATTGTCAATTCACACTCCAAATTTAAACTGAACTACAATATTACCAATTCCCTTCGATATCGTCAATGTTTTTCTGGCAATAAATTTGAATTTAAATTATATCTTTGATTTCTTCCAATCTTTCTATTGTATATGTAGGAGGGGTTATAATATCCCTATTATCATACCCTTTTACCCATATTGCGCTTAAACCACTACTCATGGCACCATGAATATCTGAATATAAATTGTCTCCAACGTGGATTGTGTCTTCAGGCATAACTTGTAAATCAATTAAGCTTTTCATAAATATTTTCCCAGATGGCTTGCTAATCAATAATTCATCTGAAAAAACCATAGAATGAAAAAATTCAAGTATTCCTAGTTGCTCTAAATATGCTTTTACAATTATCCCTGGTGTCGTTCCAGAATTAGAAATTAAACCTATTTTCAACTGCTTAGACTGGGCGTACTCAAGTATATCTAATGCACCTATTGCCAATTCAGGTGGGGCCTCATAAAAAGCAAAGCCATAATCATTTATAATTTTTCTAATAGAAGATTCACTTAACTCTTCAACAATTCCCTCTTTGATAAATGATAAATACATTAATACCTGATCTCGAAAAGATATATCTAAACCATTTTTTCTTAGCTCATCACATTCTTCATAAGTTTGTTTATAAGCATGTGCAATTTGATCCAATTCTACAGAAATATTATTCTCTCTAAGTATTTCGTAAGAACTATTTATACGTACATCCGAACGTGTTTTACCCCATTCTTGTTGATCAACTATGAGAGTTTGCCATAAATCAAAGGTTATACATTCATAAGTTTTATCCATACTAAATCTTTTCTACCCAATTATTAAAATTTATACAAAACAATTGTTATTATAGCTTGTGATATCAATAAAAAAATATGATATAATTCTCGCCATATCACCAAAAAAGCCTTATTGGCAAAGTTTTTCAATATGAAACCGGGGGGTGCTGAATTGAAATGGATAGATTATAGTAGTCCAGAGACCCTTGCTGAAGCCTTATCTTTACTTAATGAATATCAAAAAGATGCAGGTATTTTAGCAGGAGGAACTGATTTAATTGTTAAAATGAGGGCAGACCGCATTAATCCGGGTCAAATCATTGACATTAAATCAATACCTGAACTAAACCAAGTAAATATTAATTCAAATAACGATTTAACAATAGGGTCTGCAATCCCTTGTTACAAAATATATAACAATGATGACATTATGAATCTTCGCCCAGAATTGAAAGATTCTGCCTCTATCATTGGTGGTACCCAAATACAAGGAAGAGCCTCGTTTGGTGGAAATATTTGTAATGCTGCCCCAAGTGCTGATTCGGTACCTCTATTAATATCTCTGGGCGCAACGTGTAATGTACAAAGCGTTAATGGAGAAAGAGCTATCGCATTAGAAGATTTGTTCTCAGGCCCAGGCCAAACCGTACTTGAGCCAAATGAACTTCTTATTTCAATCACAATACCTAAAAAGTCAGATTTATCTGGAGCTAATTACATCCGATTTATACCAAGAAATGAAATGGATATTGCTGTTGTAGGCACAGGCGTTTCAGTAACCTTGAGTTCTAATAAAAAGAATTTCGAATCTGTAAGGGTTTCCCTTGCTTCAGTTGGGCCAACCCCAATTTTTGTGGACGGCATTGATAAGGAAGTCTCTGGGCAAGAAATAAATGATGAAAGTATTAGAGTAGTATCAAATATGGCTAAAAATGCTTCTAAACCTATAAGCGATATGAGAGGTACTGCAGAATTTAGACAACATCTTTGTGAAGTTCTCACTAGAAGAGCTTTGATAACAGCTGTAGAAAGGGCCAAGGAAGCATAATGACACAATCAAAAACATATGTACGTTGCACAATAAATGGAGAGGACACAGAATTTCTATGTGAACCAAGGCAAAGTCTTCTTGAATGTCTAAGAGACGTCTTACGACTAACTGGAACAAAAGAAGGTTGTAATGATGGGAACTGCGGAGCTTGTACTATAATGCTAGATGACAGAATTGTTACTAGTTGCTTGGTTCTTGGAGTTGAGGTTAATGGTAAAACAATTACCACTATAGAAGGTATGGCTTCACCCGAAGGACTCCACCCAGTACAACAAGCTTTTCTTGAAGAAGCTGCTTTACAATGTGGAATATGTACTCCAGGATTTCTAATAGCATCTAAGGCTCTACTAGATACAAATCCTAATCCAACCGAGGAAGAAATTAGGTTTTGGTTAGCAAATAATCTATGTCGATGCACAGGTTATGACAAAATAGTCCGTGCGGTAGTTAAAGCTGGTGAAAAGATAAGAGAGGGATAATAATGGCAACTGTAAAAAAAGATTACAAAGTTATTGGAAGTCGACCAGTACGGCATGACGGAGTAGACAAAGTAACTGGAAAAGCTATCTATAGTGCTGATTTTTCAATTTCAGACTTACTTCACGGGAAGGTTCTAAGAAGCCCAATCGCTCATGGAATTATTAAAAAAATAGACACTTCAAAAGCAGAAAAATTGCCTGGTGTACGAGCAATTGTCACATCTAAAGACTTTATTGGTTCATCAGATAAAAATATTGAGACTGCAGAAGATAGAAACGAAGGTGAAACCACCAGACTTAAATATCTTCGAGATAATGTTCTGGCTTCAGACAAACTCTTATATATAGGCCAGCCTGTAGCTGCAGTTGCTGCAACCTCATCACATATAGCAGAAGAAGCTATAAGCCTTATAGAACTTGAATATGAAACTTTGGAGCCTGTATTGAACACAACCCAGGGATTGGCTTCTAAATCAATAATCCACCAAGAACTTGAAACTAAAGAATTAGGTACAAAAGTCCCTGGTAAAACAAACTTAGCAGAACATATTCAGCACAAACTTGGTGATCCAGAGGAAGCATTTAAGCATGCTGAAATAATTGTAGAAAGAGAATTAACAACTGAAACTGTCCATCAAGGCTACATAGAACCTCATGCTGCTACTGCTTTATGGAGTAAAGATAACCGGATAACTGTTTGGTGTAGTACACAAGGGGCATTCCCTGCAAGAGATACAACAGCCGATATATTAGGTGTGCCTATTTCACAAGTTAAAGTAGTTCCTTTAGAAATAGGTGGAGGATTTGGTGGCAAAATACCAGTTTATTTAGAACCTGTAGCCGCATTATTGTCCAAAGCTACTGGCCACCCTGTTAAATTAGTTATGTCTAGAAAAGAAGTATTTGAATGCACAGGCCCAACTCCTGGAACATTAATGCGAGTCAAAATAGGTGCAGATAAATCGGGAAAATTTCTTGCTGCACAAGCACACCTTGAATTCGAAGCAGGAGCATTCCCTGGATCCCCTGTAGCTGCCGGTAGTTACTGTGTTTTTGCTGCATACGATATCCCTAATGTATTAATTGACGGGTACGATGTAATCGTAAATAAAGCTAAAACTGCTGCTTATCGCGCCCCAGGGGCAACGATGGCGGCTTTTGCGACTGAAACAGTAATTGATGAAGTTGCAGAAAAATTACAAATGGATCCTGCGGAAATAAGACTAATCAATACTGCAAAAAAAGGTACTCGTCGAGCTGACGGACCTGTATATCCAACTATAGGATGTGAAGAAGTTATAAAAACAATTAAGGACAGTGAACATTACAATTCCCCTATTACTGAACCGCATGTTGGCAGAGGAATAGCAATAGGTTACTGGTTCAATGTAGGGCTGGAATCAGCCTGTACTATTAGCCTTAGTAAAAATGGAACCATAAACCTTGTTGAAGGATCAACAGATATTGGCGGTACAAGAACATCAATAGCAATGCAAGCTGCGGAAGTACTTGGTTTGTTACCTGAAGATGTTATCCCTTCTGTTGTTGATACTGATTCAATAGGATTTACATCTGTAACTGGTGGAAGTCGTACTACTTACGCCACAGGATGGGCTGCATACGAAGCAGCAATTGACGTTAAAAATCAAATGATAGCTAAAGTTGCTGGTATTTGGTCTATTGATGCTGACAATGTTGAATTTGAAGATGGTGTATTCTTCTCAAAACAAGACACAGAGTTAAAAATGACTTTCAAAGAATTAGCTGCCAAGTCTGGAGCACCTATTGTAGGTAGAGGAAGTGTAAGTAAAGGAGGAATGGGTGCAGGGGGAGGATCATTTGCAGGCGCAATATGTGATGTAAAAATTGACCCTGAAACTGGAAAAACTACTATTTTACGATTCACTTGTGTACAAGACGCTGGAAAGGCGATATACCCAAGCTTTGTTGAAGGACAAATGCAAGGTGGGAGTGTACAAGGTATTGGCTGGGCATTAAACGAAGAATACTTTATGACAGATGATGGCAGAATGACAAACTCTAGTTTACTTGATTATCGTATGCCTACTTCTTTAGATTTACCAATGATTGACACAATAATTGTTGAAGTCCCTAGCGATGGACATCCTTACGGAGTTAGAGGTGTTGGAGAAGCTAATATAGTTTCACCTCCTGCTGCAGTAGCTAATGCAATTTACAATGCAACTGGAGTAAGACAATCCAGATTACCAATGAATCCAGCTTCAATAACTAAAGGTATTCAGGATCACAGATCTGACATCTTAAATTCTATGAATTGCTAATGTTACATGTATTTATTCCATCATTAATGCGAAAACTTACCAACGATAAACATATCGTTGAAATTAATGCTTCGAGTATTACTGAATTAATAAATAAGTTGGACGAAGAATACCCGGGTATGAAACAACAATTAACCGAGGGAAATCTTATTAAAGATGGATTGTCTGTTGTTATCAATGATGAAATATCAAACAATCCTTTATTGGAACATCTTGAAGATGGATTTGAAATACATTTTGTTCCAACTATAGGTGGAGGTACTTTTTAACAAAGGAATAGATTATGAACAATAAAAGTGATAAATATAAAAAATCTCTTGAGGAAACATACGATCAAACAACTTTGTATACCCAAGAAATCAATGACAGCACATTAGATACAAAACTAAGTTCAAAACAAAGTGTCCGCACAGTACTACAAAATCTTATAAGTGAATACCACGGCACACGTGAACAACTCTTATGGACAAAATGGGGACAAGGAATTCCACGAAGCGAAAGCAGAAGCTTGATTGCAGATTTATCTGCAGCTCGCATAGAGTTTATTTCATACTTTTTAGATATGAATGATAACCAATTGGAACAAAATGTTGCTCCAGCTGAAGGAGAATCTGCTGAAAGTCTTATAAACAAAATGTTGTTATTGGAAAAACAGTTACTATCTTTATTAAAAGAAAATAAGTAACCCATTTAAATATTATTATAGAGGTGTTGTATTATGAGCGATGGAATTTCATCCGAATTAACAAACGAATTAAATGATCAATTAAATGCCGCAATAGAATTAGTTAACAGTTTATCTGAAAAAGATCTTGAAACATTCCATTCTGAAGATACTGGAGAAGAGGGTCCTATGACTGTGAGAAGATTACTTCATAGGATTAACACTCACCACAAAGATCATATACAACATATAATCAAAGTAAGAAAAAAGCTAGGTTTTCCTGTTTCGGAGGTTGAAACTAACATTGCAGAAATTAGAGCTTCAAGAGCTTATCTAACAAGTATCATTCACTCATTAAGTGATGAAAATATGAATAAAGATATAGAAGAAAAAACCGATTTAGGTAATCTTGCCTCAGTTAGTGCTGGCGAAAACAGGTACACTATAAAAAGAATAATAGGGCACGTCATGGAAATGACTAACAATAGATTAAATCATATACGAGATTCAATTAAAAACAAATAATTACTTATTTGTTAAACTTGATAAAACTTGATTGGCAATGACTTCATATTCGGCATTAGCTTCTTCATTTTTTACAATAGTTGGGGTATCCATTAATTGATAATCGTCACGAAGATTTATACATCCTAAGAACGGAACGTCCATCTCTTCTGCAAGGCTTTCTCCACCACCACTGCCAAATTGACCACCTGAAAAGTTTTCAACCACACCGATAACATCAACGTTCATTTTTCTTATCATGTTAATAGAACGCTTTGCATCAAGTTTTGCTAATTCATGCGGAGTAGTAACTACAACAAACCCATCAAGCTGTAAATTTTGCATCACACTTAACGGAGCATCCGAAGTTCCTGGTGGTAAATCAACTACTAGAATATCCAAATCACCCCATTCAGTTGTTTGTAGAAACTGATTTATTGCATTATGAATCATAGGGCCACGCCAAATAATTGCCTCTTCTTCATTTTCTTGAAAAAACCCCATAGATACTACTTTAACACCGAATGCTTGGCCTGGTGTTATTACGCCGTTTTGATAAATTGCATCTTGATGAACTCCGATAATTTTTGGAACGTTAGGGCAGTCAACATCTGTGTCTAATATACCGACTTGTTTATCTTTATTGCCTAGCGAAACTGCCAGATTTACTGCCACGGTAGTTTTTCCAACCCCGCCTTTTCCACTATACACACCAATCTTATAAGCTATCTTGTCTAATTTGTCGTTGATTTCTTTTTTTTGTTGCCAAGATTTCTTCAAGGCCTCCAATTTAGCATTGTTTGGCTGATTCATTACACATCCTTGTTTAATTATATAGAGATCAAATACCTAATACAGCTTTTCCATCTTCTGTAATAAGATCAGGAGACCATGGTGGGTCAAATGTCATTTCAACACTTACGTCATTGATTTCCTCAATTTCAGCAATTGCCCATTCAGCTTGTTGAGCTATATAGGGGCCCATCCCGCATCCAGGCGCTGTTAAAGTCATCAACACATGAATATTATTATCACTCACATCAATATTGTATATTAATCCTAGATCTACTACATTGACTGGAATTTCTGGATCATAAACTTCTTTTAATTTTTCTAATACTTGAGCTCTAGAAACATCACTCATTATAAAACCTCCGGATAAACTTCTATTTCTTGATTTTATTATACATTGAATTGTAAACGACAACTAGAACTATAACACCAGTAAGTTGTCTTCTGGTACTATAACATGTCCTGCTAAACCTCCAAGAGGCCATTCGAAAACTACTTTCCATTCTTTATTTGTCTTAGGACCGAAGGCTTGCAATATACCAATTCTCCCATCGTAGCCACGATCAAAGTTTTGTATTTTAACCTTACAACCGTCAAAAAATTTTGGTTTCATACTATCCTCATTTATATATTCTCTTCAATTGCCATTATAGGTAGTTTATCATCATCTTCAATAATCAATATGTTTCGCAATTCTTTTATTTGGTCTCTAATCATTGCAGCTTTCTCAAATTCCAGTTGAGTTGCATATTTTTTCATATCTCGTTCCAGATCTTTGATCATATTTGCTATCTGTGCTTTATCAACAGTTAACGGTTCATTTGATTTAGAATCAGTATTTTCGTCAAATCCTGAAATTTCACGTACTCGATCAGTAATATCTTTAATACTTTTACTTATTCCAGTAGGTTCTATATTATGACAAACATTATACTGCATTTGTAGTTCACGACGTCGATTTGTTTCACTAATTGCCAAATCCATTGATCTTGTTAATTTATCAGCATACATTATCACATGGCCTTCAACGTGCCTTGCCGCGCGGCCTATAGTTTGTATTAGTGCAGACTGTGACCTCAAGTAACCTTCCTTATCAGCATCCAAAATAGCAATCAAACTGACCTCAGGTAAATCAAGCCCTTCACGAAGTAAATTAATACCTACAACTACATCATAAATACCAAATCGTAGATCTCGCAAACGATCAGTCCGTTCTAAGGTGTCTAGATCAGAGTGCAAATATGCTGTTTTTATTTTCATTTCCAGTAGATATTCTGCTAACTCCTCAGCCATCCTTTTAGTCAAAGTTGTAATTAAACACCTTTGTTTTTTGCTAATTCTATCTCTAATCTCTACAAGAAGATCATCAATTTGCCCTATAGTTGGCCTCACCTCAATAACAGGATCAAGTAATCCAGTTGGCCTTATTACTTGTTCAACAACAGATTCGCTATTCTTTAATTCATATTCCCCAGGCGTAGCAGAAACATATACAATTTGACTCACTTTTTCTGTAAATTCATCATAATTTAATGGACGGTTGTCTAATGCAGAAGGAAGTCTAAAACCATATTCAACTAAGGTTGTTTTTCTAGACATATCACCACGATACATGCCATGCAACTGTGGCAAAGTCATATGCGACTCATCTAAAAACACTATAAAATCGTCCGGAAAATAATCCAAAAGAGTCCAAGGAGCACTTCCTTTAGATCGTTGAGATAAATGTCTTGAATAATTCTCTATGCCAGAACAATAGCCCAGCTGCTGAAGCATTTCCAAATCAAAATTGGTTCTTGATTCGAGACGTTGCACTTCTAATAATTTTTCCTCTATTCTCAATTCTTTTAATCTTGTGTCTAATTCATCTCTGATAGTTCCAATACTGGTTAGCAATTTTTCTTCTGGAGTTACAAAATGTTTTGCAGGATATAATTCTACAGTTTCTCTCTCCCTCAAAACTTCGCCTGTTAAAGGGTCGAAATCCTGAATTTTCTCAACTTCATCTCCCCAAAATTGAATTCGAACTGCTAAATCTTGATAAGCAGGGACTAAGTCAATAATATCGCCCTTTAACCTAAATCTTCCACGTGCTAAATCCATATCATTTCTATCATATTGCATACCAATAAGTTGTCTGATCAATAAACCAATTTTCTTTTTGTCTCCAGTAGATACAGTAAGAACAAAACTCTGATAGTCATGAGGATCGCCAAGGCCGTATATGCACGAAACCGAAGCAACAATTATTACATCTTTTCTGCTAAGCAAAGATCTAGTTGCTGAAAGCCTAAGTTTATCAATATGTTCATTAATACTTGCATCTTTTTCAATATAGGTGTCGGTTTGAGGAACATACGCTTCTGGTTGATAATAATCATAATAACTAACAAAATATTCAACAGCATTATGAGGAAAAAATTCTCTAAATTCTGTTGCTAATTGAGCTGCTAATGTTTTATTTGGCGCCATAACAAGAGCTGGTTTTTGCATTTTTTCTATTGTTTTAGCCATGGTAAATGTTTTACCAGAACCTGTAACACCTAAAAGAACCTGTTTTGACATGCCCTTTTGCAGCCCTTTAACTAAGTTATTTATTGCCTGTGGTTGATCTCCTGTTGGTGAAAAATCCGAAACAATTTTAAATGGAATAGATTCATCATATCCTGTAATTGTATTATTGCTTACCATTAATTCAGTTCCGCAATTTTTTGTAGCAAGGTTTTAATTTTATCTTCAAAAGAAAGGCCATCTTCAAGTTTCGTATCCCTAATTGCATTTCTTATTTCTCTGTCAGAATAACCAAGGCCCTGCATAGCTGAAAAAATATTCACATCGTCAGAAGAGGTTTCTTCTGACTGAAGCCCAACAAATTGATCTAATTTATCCTTGAGCTCTAAAACTATCCTTGCTGCTGTTTTTGGACCTATACCCGAAACCGAATTTAGCATTGTTGAATCACCAATTGTTATAGAATTAACAATTTGGTTGATTTCTAAAGAATCTAATATTGCCATCGCATTTTTAGGCCCAATACCACTAACGCTAGTCAGAAAACTAAATATGGTTTTCTGACTAGTATTTACAAAACCATAAATAGTTGGATAGCCATCTTTTACAACTAAACTGGTATATAATACTGCACGTTTTCCAATTAAATTATATAAATTTCCTGACTTAGTAAGAACATTTATCGTAATGCCAAATCCTCCAACTCGTAGCGTGATGGAGTCGTCAAAAATTTCATCTATTATTCCTTCTATATATGCAATCATAATTATCCTATTATTTTATTTATTTTGATTTGTTGAGCGTGAGTTAAAGCTACAGCTATAGCATCTGCTGAATCAAAGGAAAGACCGTCTTTGACTTGTAATTGCATTTTAACACTATTTTCAACCTGAATCTTAGAGGAGTTCCCATATCCGGTTATATTGATTTTTACTTCTCTTGGCGAATAGCTTTTACAGGGGATATCTTTCTCACCAGAACCAAGAAAGACCAAACTCTGCGCTTGGCCTATTGCAATTGCAGATTTTACATTCTTATCAACAAAAGGATGTTCAACAGCTAATTCAGCGGGATTATGGATGTTTAAAATATTTATTAATTGCTGGTAGATTAAATATAAGCGCTTACTCAAATCTAAATTTGGTTTAGCTTTTAACACTCCGAAGTCAATAAGCTGGATTGCGGATTGTTGAACTTCAATAACCCCGTATCCCATTTTAATTGTTCCTGGATCGAACCCAATAATCTTCAAACTTAGTTTTCCATTAAATGCGTGAATTTAAATTGTTTGTGCATACGCTTCCAAAGCTTGGTCTGAAAAATCTGCATTAGTATACACTTTTTGAACATCATCTAGATCTTCAAATTTATCCAATAATTTTAGTATTTGAATAGCAACATTGGTCTCAACATTTAATAGTGTTTTCGGTATTTTAGATAATTCCGATTTAATTATAACCACCCCAAACTCTTCCAAGCTCTTACGAACATTTTCTAACATTTCGATAGGTGTTCTTATTTCAATATTATCATCATTGACATCCACGTCCTCAGCGCCATTATCAATGGCAAATAATACAACTTCATCTTGATCAAAATCTCCAGTTTCAACAACCACAATACCTTTTGATTCAAAATTCCAGGAAACTGATCCTGGTTCCCCAAGGTTTCCTCCTGATTTTGAAAAAGTACTACGTATTTCAGCCACAGTGCGATTTAAATTATCAGTAACAGCTTCAATAAATATTGCGGCGCCTCCTGACGCATAGCCTTCATAAGAAACTTCTTCAAATCGTTCTGTACTGTCCCCTGAAGTTCCTCCTCCTCTTTGTATTGCACGTTCAATATTTGCCAAAGGCATATTATTATCTCTGGCTTTTTGAACAGCCAATCTTAACTGAAAATTCATATCAACGTCCGTACCACCAGATCTTGCAGCTATTAATATCTCTCTTGTTAATTTAGTAAATAGCTGGCCTCTTTTAGCATCAGCAGCACCTTTTTTTCGTTTAATTGTTGACCATTTTGAGTGACCTGACATAAAACTATCTCCTATACACTGGATTTTGCTTTTCTTACTTCACGAATTTTATTCTCGATATCTCCACAAATATCTTGGTTCTCTTTGAGATACTCTTTAACCTGCTCTCTTCCTTGTCCAAGCCTAACATCTCCATATGAATAAAAAGAACCACTTTTTGTTAAGACTTCTTCTGTTACTCCAAGATCTACTATATCGGCCTCTCTACTTATTCCTTGACCAAACATAATATCAAATTCTGCTACACTAAATGGAGCCGAAACTTTATTTTTTACTATTCTAGCCCTCGATCTATTACCAATATTTTCTGTACCCCTTTTCAAGGTTTCAACTCTTCTCAAATCAATTCTTACAGAACTGTAGTATTTTAAAGCTCGACCGCCAGGAGTAACTTCTGGATTACCAAATACTACACCAATTTTTTCTCGGATTTGGTTGATAAAGATAACTGCTGTATTAGATTTGCTTACCCCTCCAGTAAGCTTACGTAGGGCCTGTGATAACAAACGAGCCTGAAGTCCCATATGTGAGTCTCCCATATCGCCTTCTAATTCAGCCCGAGGCACTAACGCAGCCACACTATCAACAACAACTAGGTCAACACCACCACTACGCACCAAATAGTCTACAATTTCTAAGGCTTGCTCAGCATCATCAGGTTGTGAAATAAGTAAATCCTCAATATTTATTCCACACTTTTCTGCGTATGACGGATCAAGCGCATGCTCCACATCGATAAAGGCTGCTATGCCTCCTGCTTTCTGTGTCTCTGCAGCAACATGATAAGCTAATGTTGTTTTACCAGATGATTCTGCACCAAATATTTCGGTTATTCTCCCTTTTGGGATACCTCCGGCACCCAATGCCACATCAACTGCAAGTGAACCTGAAGAAATTACCTCCACTGAAACTGCATCCGAGGCACCCAGTCTCATAATTGAGCCCTTGCCGAACTCTTTTTCTATTTGATTAATAGCTAAATCTAATGCTTTTTCTTTTTCTGTAGTCATGGCGTTCCTCTATAATAATTATCATACCTATCTTATATTATACCCAGAATATATCTAAACAAAATAAATTACACAAGTATTTATATTTTATCTAAAATGTTTTATTACATCCTTCATTTTTTTAATTGAATTTAATGTGAGTTCTTGTGGCATTTCCGGCCACTGCATTCTAAAAATTATACTTTCAACCCCCAAAGATTCATATCTTTTAATTTCTTCTACACACTCTTCTACATTTCCAATTATAAATCTATCTTTGACTATTTCGTCAAAAGATGTATCAAGCCGATCTGCGTCAGGTAAATCTCTTGCATGTCCCAACGAGGCTCTATCGGCATACAGAGCTTCAGCATACGGCCTTATAGTTTCTATGGCTTTTGCTTTGCTTTCATGAACATAGCATTCTCTCCAAGCCCATATTGTACCTTCAGTGCTATACTCTTTTAGAGCTTCTTTATGTAAAATTGATTGTCTGGCTATAGTTTCATATTTCGCTCTTGTGCTTATTAACCAACCATTAGCTATTCTTGCAGATCGCTTAATTCCCACATCTGCATTTGCTGCTATAAGTATTTTAGGATGAGGAGTTTGGTGAGGTTTTTTGATCCCTCTTTCAAACTCTAAATTATAAAATCTTCCTTCGTGTTTGAATGTGGATTTTTGCCATAAAGACTTCATAATATCTAGGGTTTCCAAAAACCTTGGCAATCTTTCTTTAGGGTTGAGACCAAATGCTTTAAATTGAAATTCTCTCCAACCTAACGAAACAGCTATTGTAAGCTTACCTTCTGTCATTACATCAAGTGCTGCAATTTCCTCGGCCAATGTAACTGGATTTTCTAAAGGGAGTAAATATAACGCCCCAAACTCCATGTTAGACAATTTGCCTGAAAGTCGGGACAGGAGCAATGTAGTATTAAGCATCCCATCGCCACTTGCATGGCCTCCAGCACCCCATATTCCATCAAAACCAGACTCTTGTGCCGTTAAAGTTTGTTGTTCTATATTATTTAACCAATCTTTTGAATTATGATTCGCAGAACCACTAAATAATAATAAAGAAAATTTCATTTTATCTCCTATCCAATGACTATATGTTAAAAGTCCACCAAGGTACCCCTACAAATAATACAACGATTACACATATTGCAAGCATTAATAGAGCAAATCGAAAAATCTCAGGTCCAGGTACATTTCCTTTACCAAATACTAATATCCCTGATGTACCTGCAGATACATAAAAAACCACACCATCTCCTAATATTAATGCCATCAAACCTGTAACAATTGGATCTATTCCATAAGTAGTTCCAATTAAAGTTGCTAATGGAATTACTATTGCAAGATATCCTACAATATTTGGTATCAAAAAACGTATAACAGAACAAACTACTGTTAACAACAAAAGTACTGTAAAAGTACTGTCACTACCTAATTCAACAAAGCTATTGGTTATGTCTTTAATCCAATTTGCCAAACCTGAATCTGTTATCGCAAAAGCTAAAGAAAACGAAGCGGCTATCAGTATTATTGTACCCCAATCAATGCCCTGCTCCACAACTTTCCACGAAACAACACCAAATTTAGGTAGAAGCAATATTATATTTGCAATAAGTATTGGAATTGCAGGATGAATATCATGAAAAGAATCAGTAAACCATACAAAACCTGCAAAAAGTAAAAGGGCTATGACTTTTATTTGATCTGAATTTAAATTGGTTTTTTCCAAATTCCAATTTTTCTTTTCAACACTTTGAAAACCTTTCCTATATATAAAAAATAAAAATAGTCCCCCAATAAACAATATGAAATAATAAGGAATACTTAAGAGAACAAACCATTTAAACCAGGAAATATTCATATCTAGCAAACCTGCTGCTGCAATTGGAGCGATACCACCAGTTAAAACTGCTGAAGATGCTAATCGATTCAAGGACCCTAAAGATAAAGTTATAGCTTTACCAAATCCACCACTAGGGTCTATATTCCATAAGCTGAATACTTCATCATAAACTGGAACTAAAATAGCATTTCTTGTTGTGGCTGACGGAATGAAAAATGTAAGTACTACAAACGAAAGTAAGGTTTGAAAGAAAAGTAATATAGGGTTACTTTTTGCTAACCCTATTAATATATATGCCATTTTTTCTCCCAGACCAATTTCTCTGACAATTACACCCATACCTAAAACCCCAAATAAAAATAGTGTTATAGGATTTGAGAAACCAATAAAAACGTTAGCTACACTTGTTTTGTCTGCAAATAGTCCCAAGAGTGTAATAGCCAATAAACCTGTAAGAAATGCAGGTATTATCTCAGTTATCCATAAGGATATTGCCAAAAGTAAAACTACAAATGTAATTCTTGCGTTGAGGGCTAAATCTAAATCTAATAAATTAAAACCAATGAAAACTACGAAAAACACATTAATAAATACAACTAATAATAATTTTATCGAATTTGAACGCATAGCCACACCCGGTTATAAACAAAATTTTAATTACTAATGTCTTTTACAACTTTACCCTCAATAATAACAACTTTAATTTTATCAATATCTTTTAAAATCGATATGTCTTTTTCAGGATTACCATCAACTAATATGATATCAGCAGTTTTACCAACTTCTATTGATCCTAATTCTTTATCAATACCTAGTAACTCAGCACTTTTTAATGTTGCTGAATTAATTGCTGATAAATTATCCATACCAGCACTTACTAATAATTCAATTTCTCTCGCGTTTGAACCTGGTGGTGAACCAGGTCTTGGTCCATCTGAACCAACGGCAATTGGGAGTTTATGTTTAAGGTATTCTTCAAAATTATCTCTTTGTATCGTAGCCATTGGTCTTCCTCGATTTAATCTGTATTGAGGATAACGTTGCTCAGCGTCAGGTTGTAGATAACTATTAAATGCATTCATGGTAGGTACTAAAAATGTACCATTATCAGCCATTAATTTTATAGTTTCCAAATCAATCATGACTCCATGTTCGATACTATCAATACCTTCTAACACACAGTCTCTAACCGATTCAGATGAATATGCGTGTGCTGCAACCTTGCGATTTAATCTATGAGCTTCATCTGTAATAGCTTTTATTTCTGATCGTTCTACTTCAGTATCCCATGGAAGAGTATATGCGTCTGATCCAACTCTACCACTAGCGATTAATTTAATAACGTCAGCTCCATGATAAAACTGATACCTAGCAGCTCTTCGCGCTTCATCTGCACCAGAGAATATACCAGATTTCATATCAGGTATATCTATTTCATGTCTCAAATACCCAAGCTCACCTGAAACAGTTGACATAAGCATCTCGCCAGAAGCAATCATTCTGGGGCCAGCAATCATTCCTCTTTGAAAAGCATTTTTCATAGCCACGTCTATAAATCCATATGTCCCCATATTTCTTACAGTAGTGAATCCAGATTGTAGAATCTTTTCACAACTATCTATTGCTCTAACAGTTAGAAATGGAATCGTTTCAGTTAAAAATCCACTTTGGTCTACTTCATAACCCTGTGTGATATGAATATGAGTATCCATCATACCTGGCATGACAGTAATTCCAGCGATATCTAACACTTGATCATCTATATTTATTTCATACGGAAACTCATCACTATTACCAATCCATTCAATTTTTCCGCTATCAATGCGGATTGATTGGTTTTTAACTGGAGCATTGCCCGTACCATCAATTACATTACAATTTTTAATTACTAGTACCATAAAAAATCCTCACCAATTTTTATACTTGTTAATTAACGGAATCCTTCTATCCCTACCAAAATTTCTAGGGGTAATTTTTACCCCAGGAGGAGACTGCTTTCTTTTATATTCACTCCTATCAAGTAACAATGTAGCTCTTTTAACCACCGCTTCATCATAACCTAGATCAACAATTTCTTGAAAAGATCTATCTTCCTCCACATAATATTTTAAGATTGCATCTAGTATGTCATAGGGAGGTAAAGAATCTTCATCCTTTTGATCTTCTCTTAATTCTGCACTAGGTGGTTTGGTAATTATCATTTCAGGTATTAGATCTGTATTTTGTATGGTATTTATATATCTACACAATTCATATACTAATGTCTTTGGAACGTCTTTTAGTACAGCAAATCCACCAGCCATGTCACCATACAAAGTACTATAACCAGTTGCCATCTCGCTTTTGTTACCTGTAATCAAAGTAATCCAATTAAATTTATTAGATAAGGCCATTAATATATTACCGCGTATTCTTGCTTGAAGATTTTCTTCAGCAACATCTATACTAGTACCTTCAAAAGACTCAGATAGCATTTCTAAAAACGCAATATACGCAGGTTCTATAGGTATGATTTTTGTCTGTATTCCAAGATTACTTGCCAGTAGTTGTGAATCAGTAATACTACCCTCAGAAGAAAAACGAGAAGGCATAATAACCCCTAATACATTTTCTTTCCCAAAAGCTTGTACGGCAATATAACAAGTTAATGCTGAGTCAATACCTCCCGATAACCCCAATAAAACTTTTGAAAATCCACTTTTATTTACATAATCCCGAGTGCCTAAAATTAATGCTTTACGGATTTGCTCTAATTTATCGATTTCTACATTGTGATTATTAGGTATTGTTCTGAGTTTTTTATTCTTAAAAGTGTTTGAAACAAAAATATTTGTATTACTTTCTACAAAATTTCCTGTTTCTTCTAGATTAAGATCAGTGATTATAAGATCTTCTTCAAAAGCCTTTCCTCGGGAAATAATTTCTCCAGCCGGATTTAAAACCACACTTCCTCCATCAAAAACAAGCTCATCTTGCCCACCAACCATATTTGTATAACTAATATACAAATTATTGTGTAATGCGCGCTCTTTAAGCATATTTTCACGAATATATCTTTTTTCTGTATCGAAAGGAGAACCATTAATATTCAATATTAATTGTGCACCTAAACCAGCTTGATCTTTGGTTGGTCCATCTTCAAACCAAATATCTTCACATATATTTATCCCTACAGTTATTCCGTTAATTAAATATACAGGGTTGTTTTTTCCAGATATAAAATATCTCTTTTCGTCGAATACACCATAATTGGGGAGGATCTTTTTATCATAAAAATTAATGATTTTTCTGTCATGTATAACAGCTGCAGAATTTAGTAGTCCACTATCCTCTCGCGCTAAACCAATGATTGCAGTTATTCCTTGTGTAGACTTTGTAACTTCTTCTAAATGTTTCTTTATGTCATTTATGAAGTGAGTCTTAAATAGTAAATCTTCAGGTGGATATCCAGTTAAAGCAAGCTCTGGAAAAGTGATAACATCTACATTTTCCTTTTGAGCTTGTTTTATGTAATTCTTAATCTTCTCCGTGTTGCCTTGAATATCGCCCACAACCGGATTAATTTGCGCCATTGCTATCCTAAGCGTTTGCATATCCACACCTAATACAAAAAGTAAATAAACTGAAGTATACCATAGTCTGTAATCGTATATATTATCTAGGTAATGCCCCCGGTAAACTCTGAGGTAATTCAGTAACTCCCATAAGATATTTATCTATATGATATGCAGCTTCTCTACCTTCAGCTATAGCCCAAACAACAAGCGATTGTCCTCTATGCATATCGCCAGCAGAAAAAACCTTATCAATATTCGTCATATGTTGCATATTTGTATTAACGTTATTGCGTCCGTCAAGTTCAATTCCAAGTTGGTCAATAATCCCTTCTTGTTGTGGATGCACAAAACCCATTGCCAATAAAACTAAATCAACTTCTATTTCAAACTCAGTGCCCGGAATTTCTGACATTTTTGGCCTTCCATTTTCATCCTGTGTCCACTCAATTTTTATACCTTGTAATGATTTTAGTATACCATTCTCGCCAGAAAAGGATTTGGTTAGCACGCTAAATTCTCTTGTGCCTCCTTCTTCATGGGCAGAAGAAATTCTAAGAATAAGAGGCCAATAAGGCCATGGATTATTGACTGATCTTTCAACTGGTGGCTCTGAAAGTAATTCGTATTGATAAATTATTTCTGCTCCTTGTCTATGTGCTGTTCCTAAGCAATCTGCACCAGTGTCACCACCACCAATAATAACAACCTTCTTACCTTCAGCAGAAATTTTTTTATCTGGATTTATATACTCTCCAGAAAGTTCTTTATTTTGCTGACTTAGATATTCCATTGCAAAATAAACCCCTTTAAGATCTCTTCCCGGGATCGGTAAATCCCGAGGTATAGTTGATCCTCCACTTAAACAAATAGCATCATATGAGTCTAATAATTCATCGTGTTTTATATCAATTCCTATATTAGTTCCAGTTACAAACTTAATCCCTTCTTCAGACATTAAATTAACTCTTCTCTGAACAACAGATTTTTCTAGTTTAAATTCAGGAATTCCGATTCGTAATAATCCTCCAATGTAATCATCTCTCTCATAGACTGTGACCGAGTGTCCAGATTTATTTAATTGATGTGCAGCAGCTAAGCCTGCTGGTCCTGAACCAACGATAGCAACCTTTTTTCCAGTTCTTATTTTGGGTTGTTGAGGCACAACCCATCCGTTTTCAAAACCTGTTTCTATAATCGATTTTTCAATGTATTCTATAGTCACAGGATCCTGATTAATATTTAAAACACAAGCTGCTTCACATGGAGCAGGGCAAATTCTTCCTGTAAATTCAGGAAAATTGTTTGTTGAATGCAATACTTCTAGTGCCTTTTGCCATTCGCCTTTATAGACTAGATCATTAAATTCTGGAATTATATTTCCTAAAGGACATCCAGTGTGACAAAATGGAACGCCACAATCCATGCAGCGAGCTCCTTGATCTCTTATCTCTGATTCTGGCCATTTCAAATATATTTCTTTCCAATTTGCTATTCTTGCATTAGCATCTATTTTTTTTGGTGTTTCTCTTTTAAAATCCTTGAATCCCAATGGTTTACCCATTCAAAATCTTCTCCATTTCTTTCGGTAATGCTAAACCTTGTTGTTCCAAAACAAGCGCATATGCACTTGGCATAACTTTTATAAACGATTCTTTTGCCTGTTCCCAATTATTGAGAATTTTATTTGCATTTTCACTACCTGTATATTCAAGATGATTTTCAATCAAATTTTTCAAAACAATCTCATCTTCAGAAATATCTAAAGGGCCAATTTTTACCATTTCACCATTACATTTATCGATAAATGTTCCATATGGATCATAAACATATGAAATACCTCCACTCATACCTGCAGCAAAATTTCTGCCAGTACTTCCTAAAACCACAACGATACCACCAGTCATATATTCACAGCCATGATCACCAACACCTTCAACAACCGCCATTGCACCACTATTTCTTACAGCAAACCGCTCGCCAGCCATTCCTCTCAAATACATTTCGCCACCAGTAGCGCCATACAAACTAACGTTACCAGTAATGATATTTTCTTCAGGGATAAATTTAGATTCCTTAGGAGGTTTTACCGAGATTCTTCCTCCAGACATTCCCTTACCAATGTAATCATTTGCATCACCTTCTAAATTGAAAGTTATTCCTTTGGCCAAAAAAGCCCCAAAGCTCTGACCTGCAGAACCTTTGAACTCTACATTTATGGTGTTCTCTTTTAGTCCATCCTCACCATATTTTTTTGCCACCTCTCCACTTAACATCGCACCAACTGTCCTATTAGAATTCTTAATTTGATGTGAAATGGTTACCTTTTCCCCGGTATTAATAGCTAATTCTGCATTTTCAATCAAAATATTATCTAATGCTTTATCCAAAGCATGGTCTTGATCTGAAACACAGTATGTATCTACTTCGTCAAATCTTTGTGGTTTATATAGTAATTTAGAAAAATCTAATCCTTTTGCCTTCCAATGATCAATCGCTACTCTACTATCTAGCTTATCTACTCGACCAATCATTTCATTAACTGTTTTAAATCCTAAACTTGCCATAATTTCTCGCATATGTTCAGCTATGAAATAAAAATAATTTATAACGTATTCAGGCTTTCCTGCAAAATTTTTCCTCAGTTCAGAATCTTGAGTTGCTATACCTACAGAACAAGCATTTAAGTGGCATTTTCTCAACATAATGCAACCCATTGTTACCAAAGGTGCTGTAGCAAAACCAAATTCCTCTGCGCCAAGCAAACAAGCAATTGCTACATCTCTTCCTGTTTTAAGTTGGCCGTCTGCCTGAACAACAATTCTCCCTCTTAAATCGTTTTCTACTAAAACCTGTTGAGTTTCAGCAATACCTAATTCCCAAGGCAATCCAGCATGTTTAATTGATGTTTCGGGAGAGGCTCCTGTTCCCCCACTATCTCCACTTATAAGCACGACGTCGCCATGCCCTTTTGATACACCAGCAGCAATGGTGCCAACTCCTGCTTCAGCTACTAGCTTTACATGTATTCTTGCATTTGAGTTTACATTTTTTAAATCATGGATAAGTTGTGCTAAGTCCTCTATAGAATAAATATCATGATGGGGGGGTGGTGAAATTAATTCAACACCAGGCGTTGTATGTCTAACCCATCCAATATAGTCATCCACTTTATGTCCTGGTAATTGCCCGCCTTCTCCAGGTTTTGAACCTTGTGCCATTTTAATTTGCAAATCTGTTGCATTGACTAAATAGTTAGTAGTAACACCAAATCTTCCAGAGGCTACTTGTTTTATAGCGCTGTTTCTATTTTCGCCATCTTCATCTAAAGAAAACCTTCTTGAATCTTCGCCGCCTTCCCCCGTATTGCTACGAGCTCCTATTTTGTTCATGGCAATAGCTAAGGTTTCATGGGCTTCAGGACTAATTGCTCCTAGTGATATAGCACCTGTAGCAAACCTTTTAACTATATTGTCGGCAGATTCAACTTCAGAGATATCTAAGGGTGTAGATATTTCCTTAAATTCTAATAAGCCACGCAAAGTAGATAATTGCTGATCTTGTTTATCAATCAATTCTGCAAATTCTTTGTAAACAGAATATGAGCCTATTCGAGCTGATTCCTGGAGTTTGGCTATAGCAAAAGGATTATACATATGATATTCACCATCACGTCTCCATTGATATTGTCCTCCTGAATCCAAATCTAGTAATGTAGGACCTCTCTCCTCGGAAAAACCTTTAGAATGCCTTTCAATCATATCTAATTCTAATTCTTCTATACCAATTCCACCAATTCTTGATGGAGTCCAACAAAAGTATTTTTCTATTAATTTATCATTAAAACCTATGCACTCAAATATTTGAGCTCCACGATAACTCTGAATAGTAGAAATACCCATTTTTGATGCGATTTTTAACAAACCTTTGTGAATAGCTTTTTTATAATTTAGAACAGCATATTCTAAATCTTTAACATTTATTTCTCCCTTATCTAACATTGAACCAAGAGTTGCGTAAGCTAGATAAGGATTAATTGCTGCTGCACCATAACCTAGCAAAAGAGCAAAGTGCATTACTTCCCTTGGTTCTCCAGATTCAACAATTAATCCAGCCTTGGAACGCAAACCTCTTCTAATTAAATCATGATGAACTGCAGCAAGGATTAAAAGTGAGGGAATTGCAGCCATTTCACCTGAAACCCCCCGATCAGATAAAATTATCAGGGTATTACCTTCATTTATAGCATCCGAAACTCTTTCACAAATTTTGTTGATAGTTTCTTCTAAATTCTCATTTTTATTTTCAATACTATACAAACAACTGACAGTTGCTGTTTTTAAACCAGGATTATTCAAGTTTTTTATTTGTGCTAATTCTTGATTAGTTAAAATAGGTGATGATAGTTTTAATTGCCGGCAATGAATGTCAGTTTCCTTAAACAATTCCTGCTCGCAACCAACAGGTGCCTCTAATGAAGTCACCAACTCTTCTCTTATTGCATCTAATGGCGGATTACTAACCTGTGCAAATAATTGTTTAAAATAAGAAAATACAGATTGTGTTTTATTTGAAAGAATAGCGATAGGTGTATCTGTTCCCATAGAACCAATAGCCTCAGCTCCATTTTGTCCCATTGGTACTAAAAGCATCCTTAATTCTTCATCCGTATAACCGAAGGACCTTTGTAATTGTGATACATTCTCAATATTATCTTTTGTTTCGGCAGTAGATGTTTTAGGTAAATTCTCTAATCTAGTTAGATTTTCAGTCACCCATTTCTGATAAGGCTGTAGTTTAGCAAGATCTTCTTTTATTTCATTGTCAAAAATAATCCTGCCTTGTTCTGGGTCAACAATCATCATTTTTCCTGGTTGTAGTCTTCCTCTGGTTTGAATTTTTTCAGAATCTAGTTCTAAAACACCTGTTTCTGAAGACATCACAATTAAACCATCATTTGTAACAGAATAACGAAATGGCCTTAATCCATTTCTGTCTAAATTGGCACCGATTTGTTTTCCATTGGTAAACGCAACGAGAGCAGGTCCATCCCAAGGCTCCATAAGACACGAATGATATTCATAAAATGCCCGAAGTTCAGGAGAAATAGAATTATCACCTTCCCACGCCTGTGGTACCATCATAGCCATTACATGTGGTAATGAACGACCACTCAATGTAAGTAATTCAAATACTTTATCTAGAGAAGCTGTGTCGCTATCGCCTTGTTCAAGTATAGGAACAATTTTTGTAACATCTTCCCCAAAAGAGTCAGATGTTATAATCTTTTCTCTAGAAGACATCCAATTACTATTTCCTCTAACAGTATTAATTTCACCATTATGGGCAACATATCTGTAAGGGTGTGATAATTTCCATTTCCCTAAAGTATTCGTACTAAATCGAGAATGAACTAATCCAAACCAAGATTTAAATAAAGTATCTTTCAAATCTGGATAGAAGTCTTTTACTTGTTCAGGGGTTAATAGCCCTTTGTAAACAATTGTTCGACAAGAAAAACTACAGAAATAAAAATCATCAGGACTGTTTAAATCTATTGAAGAAGAAGATATTTCTATCCTTCTTCTAAGTACGTATAATTTTTTTTCAAAATCATCTTCATTATTTATATTAGAAGGTTTTTTAACAAAAACTTGCATAATCAAAGGCATAGAAGATTTAGCATCATACCCAATTATTTCATCCTTTACCGGGACTTCTCTCCATGACAATAATTCAATATTTTCGTCTTTAACTATTTCTTCAATTAGATTTTTGCAAACTTCTTTGTCTTTTGTATTATTGGGTATAAAAACCATACCTACGGCATATTCACCTATATCAGGTATATTCACATTGCTTGCCATTAATTGTTTTGCAAAAAATTCATGTGGAATTGAAAGTAATATACCTCCTCCATCTCCAGTATCAGGGTCAGCCCCACAAGCACCTCTATGGGCTAAATTATCCAGAATTGTTAACCCTTGCTCTATTATTTTATTTGAAGCCTTACCATGAATGTTCGCAACCATTCCAACACCACATGCATCGTGATCGAATGATGGATAATACAAACCTTTATTTTTATTATTATAATTAAAACTCACGACTCCCCTTCCTATAGCATCGATAGGTATTTATCTATCTCATAACCACTAACGTGACGGCTATATTCAGCCCATTCTAATTTTTTATTTTTTATAAAGTTATAAAACGCATCTTCTCCAAGACAATTGTACATTAATTCACTATTCTCAAAAAAGTGCAATGCTTCCGAAAGATTAGTGGGTAAAGACTCTATACTCTGGGCACTTCTTTGAATCTGGTCCATCTTGTTTATATCTTGTTCAACAGGAATAGGAATCTCGTACTTGTTTTCTATACCTGCCAAACCCGCTGCAAGAATAGCACTAAATGCCAGATAGGGATTACATGCTGAATCAGGTGATCGATATTCAATTCTAACAGAATTTTCTCTTCCTTTTCTGTATGATGGAACCCTAATAAGATCTCCCCTATTAAGTTTTGACCATGAAATGTATCCTGGTGCTTCAAATCCAGAAACAAGCCGTTTGTAAGAGTTGACCCATTGATTAGTTATAGCCGTAATTTCTTTGGCATGCTTCATAAGCCCAGCAATAAAATACTTCGCAGTATCTGAAATAAAATCGTCACCTGTTCCATCGTCTTTATAAAATTGATTTATATCTCCTTTAAACAAAGACATATCCATATGCATTCCATTACCATGTAAACCTTCTACTGGTTTGGGCATAAAACTCGCGTGAATTCCGTGTTTCTGTGCAATTTCTTTGACAGCAAGTTTATAGGTCATAACATTATCTGCCATAGTTAACGCATCTGTATGCCGTAAGTTTATTTCATGTTGACTCGGAGAAACCTCATGATGGCTATATTCAACAGGTATTCCTATTTCTTCTAAGGCTAATACTGTTTCTCTTCGAAGTTCTGTTCCTATATCAGAGGTTTGGTCAAAATATCCAGCAGAATCTAATATTTCAGTTGAATTAGAGTCTTTGAAATAATAGTATTCTGTTTCTGGAGACAATAAAAAGGTGTAACCAAGCCGATATGCCCTTTCTAAGTTTGATTTTAGTATAGCCCTAGGATCGCCTAAATGAGGTGAACCGTCTGGTCGAAACACATCACAGAACATTTTACCAACAGCCCCATCTGAAGGACGCCATGGTAAAACCTTAAATGTGGTGGGGTCAGGAATTAAAACTAGGTCACTTTCCTCGTTTCTAGCTATTGCTCCTATAGATGCTCCGTCAAAAGTCATACCATCTCTTAGAGAATTTTCGAGCTCAGCCACATTTAAGGACACGCCCTTTAAGTTACCTAAAATATCAGTAAACCAGAGTCGCACAAAACGAACATCACTGCCATGTACGGTCTCTGTGACAAATTTAATAGCTTCATCTCTACTTTTTTCTTGATCCATAGAAATTCCATTTCTGACAAGAATAGGGGAGAACTAAAGTCTCCCCTATTTGAATTCTTATTGCTTCAATAACGCTTAAATTTAGTGTAAGTAATAGATTTGTACTTGTCAACGAAATCTACTCTCACTTAAATAAGTAAGATTTACTGGGCACACATATCAATAATTAAGCATCAAAACTTAAATAAAATTCATATGGATGAGGGCGAAGCCTAACAGGATCTACGTCATTTTCACGTTTAAAATCAATCCATCCTCTAATAAGGTCCTCGGTAAAGACACCACCTTTTAATAAAAATTCATGGTCATCTTCTAATGCCTGCAGCGCTTCTTCCAAACTACTTGGAACTTGAGGTAATTTTGCCATATCTTCAGCACTTAATGAGAAAAGGTCTGATTCTAATGGGTCTCCTGGTTCATAGCCATTTTCAATACCATCTAATCCTGCCATTAACATTGCAGCAAATGTTAAATATGGATTACATGTTGGGTCTGCCGAACGGAATTCTACTCTCTTCGCTTTAGGATTTTGAAAATACATAGGAATCCTGCATGCTGCAGATCTGTTCCTTGCTGAAAGCGCCAAAATTGTTGGTGCTTCAAATCCAGGAGTTAGTCGTTTGTATGAGTTTGTAGTTGGTGCTGCCAAAGCCATTAATGCTTTTCCATGTTTGATAAGCCCACCAATATAGTTTAAAGCAAGCTTTGATAGACCAGCATATTCATCACCAGCAAATAACGGAACTCCGTCTTTCCAAATAGATTGATGTGTATGCATTCCTGTCCCATTATCATTAAAGAGAGGTTTTGGCATAAATGTAACGACTTTATCATATTTAGCGGCTACATTTTTCACAACATATTTATAGTTCATTACATTATCTGCTGTTTGTACAAGACTATCAAAAACTATATCTATTTCGCCTTGTCCTCCTGTAGCAACTTCATGATGATGTTTTTCAACAGCAATATTAAATCCATTTATTAAAGTCCTAACCATTTCTGAGCGAATATCTTGTAAAGTATCAACAGGGGGTACAGGGAAATATCCTTCTTTATGTCTAGGCCTCATCCCTTTATTAAGTGTTGTACCGTCTAGCATTGTCAAATCACCAGAATTCCATATACCTTCATCTGAATCAACAAAATGATACCCGTGATTTGCTCCATAGCTAAATCTCACTGAATCAAATATAAAAAATTCTACTTCCGGACCCCAAAATGAATTGTCACCAATTCCTGTGGTTTTTAAATATGCTTCAGCTTTTTTTGCAACATTTCTAGGGTCCCTAGAATAACTTTCACCAGTCAATGGATCCCTTATATCTGCAATAACTGTTAATTGACCATCGTTAAAAGGATCTTTCTTAACGGTAGATACATCCGGAACCAGCAACATATCCGATTCATCAATTGATTGAAAACCTCGTATAGATGATCCGTCAAATCCTGTTCCGTCTTGAAACAAAGACTCTGTAACTTCACTTGTGGGAACAGAAACGTGTTGCCATGTACCTGGTAAATCTATAAATTTAATATCAAGGATATCACTCCCTGTATCTTGCATTAGTTTTAGTACATCGCTTATATTTTTTGGTTCATTTGCCATCTTTCACCTCAAACCTTCACTTTTTTGATTTCCTTATAGCACTGATCGATATATGCATTTCTTCGAGGCTTGACTAAGAATTACATATACCGATCTAGTGATTATACCAAACAGTTAGAATTTTTCTTCGCTTTTTGGTTACAATTGTGTTAACAAATTAAATACACTCTAGGCATCAGCACCATCAGCTACATATCCACGCTCTCCATGAGATGTTAAATCTGTTCCAATATCTTCATCGGTTTCAGAAACGCGTAATCCCATCACCATATCTAAGGCTTTAAGTATTACTGCACTTACAATAAAACCATAAACAAGGGTAGCTACTACTGCTATTATTTGCTCAATCATAATTGATCCATTTCCTTCAAGTAGCCCCTTTGTGCCCCCTATGGCTTCGACTGCAAAAACTCCAGTCATAATTGCTCCCCAAATACCACCTATACCATGAACAGGAAAAACCTCTAAAGCATCGTCTAGATTAAAATTTGAGCGCACTATAACTGCACCATAACAAAGAGCGCCAGCGCCTGCACCAATAACAAGTGCTCCTAATGGGTTTACAAAACCTGAGGCAGGAGTAATAGCCACCAAACCACCTACAGCTCCAGATGCAGCACCTACAGCACTAAATCTGCCAGTCTTTAGGTATTGTAATATCACCCATACTGTTAGAGCTGTTCCTGCGGCTATGTTTGTCACTAAAAAGGCCATAGTTGCCCGGGCATCAGATGCGAGTTCAGACCCTGCATTAAAACCAAACCATCCAAACCAAAGCAATCCTGCTCCTAATAAAACAAAGGGTACACTGTGTGGCTCAACTCCTGAACTTATATTTCTTCTAGGACCTAGAAGCCATGCTGCAGCGACTGCTGCAATTCCTGCGTTGATATGAACTACAGTACCACCAGCAAAATCTAAAGCACCTCTTTTAAATAACCAACCATCTGAGGCCCAAACCCAATGACAAATAGGAGCGTATACAAAAGTTAGCCAAAGTACTAAGAAAACCATATATGTTGAAAACTTAAATCTTTCAGCAAATGCTCCTGTAATTAGTGCAGGTGTAATAATTGCAAACATACCTTGAAATGCTACAAATATAATTGTATCTCCATCAGTTACGTCTAAACCATTTAAACCAATCATTTCTAAATTACCAATAAAAGCACCGCCACCACTAAATGCTAAACTATACCCCCAGAGAACCCATACAATGGTTGCAAGGCCCATAGAAATAAAGCTGAACATCATGGTATTTACTATGTTTTTAGCTCGTACCAAACCTCCATAGAAAAAAGCTAACCCGGGCGTCATTAATAGGACTAATGCACTCGCGGTGATCATCCATGCTAAATTACCAGTATCGTTCATTTTAACCTCCAAGTAGAATTGTCGAATAATAAATATCGACATTAGTGAAATAATTAAATTAATGATGCATTGGTAAAATTACATAGTTATTTCTTGTATGTTAAATATTGGTAAAAAAAATAAAGAAATAATTACACAGAAGTTAATTAAATGTTAATTATATGTAAATTTAGTGATTGGGTTTAGCAAAATATTTAGATGAATTTATAGCCGACATTTCGTATAGTTTCTATAAAAAAATTACCGTTAATTTCTATCTTGCTTCTTAATCTTCTTATATGTACATCAACTGTACGGGTCCCACCATAATAATCGTATTCCCATATATCCGTTAATAAAACTTCTCGAGAAAATACTCTACCTGGGTTTGCTGCCAAAATACAAAGTAATCTATATTCTTTGTACGTCAACATTACTTTTGTATTTGCAACAAAAACCTCGTATTTCTCTGTGTCAATTCTTAGGTTTTGAGCCGTAATAATACTAGGAATAGAATTATTTATACCTAAATTATTCTCAGACTTCTGCTTTATTCGTGCAGTAAATTCACCAAGGTGATATGGATTCGTTAAAAAATCGCGACCACCCCATGAACTATCATAAAAAGGAAGCACTTCTTTTGTAACAGCTAAAAAAAATGGGACTCCAAGTTTTGTAGAAATGTCATTAGCTTTATTGATAACATCGTGATCTATTTTTGTAAGTTCAAGCAGAATCCCATCTAAACCTATTGAAGAATCTTCAGATTCCAAAATCGAAAAGAAAGAAATATCCTCTGCCTTGAGAGCAGATTCTAATTCTTCAGATATATCACCATTAGTCGAAATAACATGTAAATTTAACATTTTTCTCCGTTAATAAATTACCACCAAAGTTTGCTTTCAAGTTCTTCTTGAAGATCTTCATATTCTTTGGTCCATAAATTTGTACTAAGGTATTTCCAACCAGCGTCTGCTAATAGACAGACAATATTTGCTTTATCCAAACGTCTAGCCACCTTTAAAGCGCTTGCTACCACGGCTCCACATGATATTCCTGCAAAGATACCTTCGTCATCTAACAGCATTTTTGTTGCTTTAAACGCCTCTTCACTTGTCACCATTATTCTTGCATCCAATAAGTCTAAATCTAATATGGGAGGAACAAATCCATCCTCTATACTTCTCAGAGCTTGTATAGCATCCCCAGGCTGAGGAGCAGCTGCAACAACTTTAATTTCTGAGTTAAATTCTTTTAATCTTCTGCCTGTACCCATTAATGTGCCACCTGTACCCAAACCTGCAACAAAAATATCAATTTCTGGTAATTGTTCTATTATTTCTTGCCCTGTCCCATAATAATGAGCTAAAGGGTTTGCTTCGTTCCCATATTGATAGGGGAAAAAATATTTCCCTGAGGCTACCATTTCTTTAGCAACATCTATAGATCCATTTGTGCCCTTAGCTCCGTCAGAAAAATGAATTTTTGCACCATAGGCAGTCAATAACTGCACTCTTTCTGGACTTACATTTTCAGGAAGAACAATTTCAAGTTTGTACCCTTTTAATTTACAAACCATGGCTAAACCTATGCCAGTATTTCCGCTTGATGGTTCAAGAACAGTGTCTCCCTTTTTAATTTCACCGTTCTCTTCTGCCATCTCAATCATTTGCAAAGCTATCCGATCTTTAACACTACCGGTAGGATTTGCTCCTTCTAATTTGGCATAAAGCCTCACATCTTCACTAACAGAAATATTTGGCATTTCAACTAAAGGGGTGTTTCCTACAGCTTTTAAAATCCCGGGGCGTTCAATTTGGTTATTATTCTTTGATTTTAACTCTTTAGACAATATTATACCTATCCGAATTAACCAACCAGTTCGCTTGAAGCTGGTAGTCCGCAAAATTCTAAATAATCAATAAGTTCTGTTTGGGATCCGTTACACAAAGGGCAGTCTTTATTTTTTCTATACTTCACAACCCTAAAGTCTAAACTCAATCCATCATATAGTAATAATCTATTTACTAAAGGTGTTCCTATACCTAATAGTACTTTAACAACCTCAGTTGCTTGAATACTTCCAATAGTGGCAGTAAGTGCCCCTAAAACACCAGCTTCGGCACAAGTTGGAACCGACCCTGGTGGTGGTGGCTCTTTAAACAAACATCTGTAACATGCATTATCCGTTCCAGGAATATAGGTTGTTGCTTGCCCATCAAACATAAGAATGCTTCCGTCTACTAGAGGTTTCTTTAAAAAATAGCAAGCATCATTAACAAGGTAACGGGTAGGAAAATTATCGGCACCATTTATAACAATGTCATATTGACCAAGAATCTCCATTGCATTTGTAGAATTTATTGGGGTTTCGTGAGTTACAACATTCACATTTGGATTGTATCTTTTTAGAGTTCTAGACGCAGATTCCACCTTGGGCATTCCGATTGATTCACTATCATGTAAAACCTGTCTTTGTAAATTTGTTAAATCTACTGTATCAAAATCAACAATCCCTATAGTTCCCACCCCGGCCAAAGCAAGGTAAAGAGCAACTGGGCCGCCCAGGCCTCCAGCTCCAATCACAACTGCTTTTGAATTTATCAGCTTTCTTTGGCCCAAACTACCTATTTGAGGCATAATTATATGTCTACTATACCTATTGACTTGTTCAGGCGTTAACGCATTGCCTTGAGTCATCACAGCCCCCTCAAGAAATTTTTGTTTCTTATGAATTATAGACTATACATGATATCTTAGATTTATGTAAAATAGCAAAATTAGGTCTATTTATCATTAAAGGTTGACATAATCTATAAACTTCTTAGAATAGTTATTTCTTAGATATTAATTAATTAAATGATTTCAAGGTATATATAAAAATGGCAAATTCAGGTTTGGAGATAAAAGTTCAAAAAAGAGATGTTATTGGGAAAAATGTTCGTTTCCTTCGTAAAAACGGAAAAACACCAATACACCTTTATGGTAATGGTATCGAATCGGTTTCTTTAGAAGTAGAAACTGATGAGTTAACTAGACTCCTAAATAGAGCAGGTCCAAACACACCAGTATCTGTAACAATTGATAATGATAAAGAGCCTCGTTTTACATATTTAAGAGAAGTTCAAAAACATCCTGTAACAGAAAAAGTTTTGCATGTAGATTTTCTTGAAGTATCCACTACCCAAGAAATTATATCTAATATTTCAGTAGGTTTAGTCGGTGAATCTCCCGCCATTAAATCTTATGGCGGAAGAATAAACCAAACCATGAGAACCATACGTGTTTCAGCACTACCGAAAGATCTACCGGAAAGGCTTGAGATAGATCTATCGTCTTTAGATTCTTTCGAAAAAGTTTTACGTGTGTCTGATATTAAAATTTCCAGCGATGTTTTATTACTAACAGATTCTGACTCTGTAGTGGTAAGGATATCTGCGCCTAGAAGGGCTGCAACTACTGGCGGTAGCGGCGAAATTCAAGAACAACCTGTTTCAGACGATACTTCTTCAGACGAAAACGCTGAAGAAGAAATTACAGAAGATCAATAATTCATCCCAGAGTTGAGCCAATAAAATTAGGCTTACCACGAACAAAATCTTCAATATCCTGTGAAGAACTTCCTTCTAGTTTCACATGTGTGAGTACAAGAAAACCTTCGCCACATACAACCACTGTAACAACTTCGCCATTCAACACTGTTTGGGTAACATAACCCGGGTTTTTATTATGCTCAGAGCTAAGTTGTGGATTAATCACTGAAAAACCTTTTTCAATGATTAATCTTTTGGAAGAAAAACTTGTAAAAGTACTTGGCCAAGGATTAAAAGCCTGAATTTGTCTGGCTATAAATTCGCAATTAGAGCCCCAGTCAACAAACCCATCATCTTTTGTTAACAGTTTGGTAGTTGTCGCATTTTCTGTATTTTGCTTAATGGGGGTTATTTCTCCAGACACCCATGGCGGAATTGTTGAAACAAGAAGTTTAGCCCCGATTTGAAATAATTCTTCAGTTAATGTTTGTGTATTGTGTTCAGCCCTTATACTGAATTTTTCGGCTGCTAGTATTGGTCCAGTATCCATGCCTTCATCAAGCATCATTATACTTACTCCTGTTATTGACTCACCATTTAACAATGCAGAGGCTACGGGAGAAGGGCCTCGATATTTTGGTAACAAAGATGGATGTATATTAATCACTCCATATCTAGGGATATCTAATATTTCTTTAGGTATTATTAACCCATAGGCCGCTACAATAATTAAATCTGGGGATAATTGTATAATTTGTTCAATTATGGCATCATTTCTAAGAGATTTGGGTTCAAATATGGGTAGGTTCAAACTTTTTGATAATTGTTTTACTGGGCTTTCTAATAATTTTTTTCCTCTTCCGTTAAAACTATCTGGCCTTGTAAAAACACCAACTATGTTTATTTTTTCTTCACTGATTTTTTGAAGCACATGGGCAGATATTTCAGGAGTTCCAAAATAAATTATATTGATTTTTGATGATTTCATTTTTTTTTGCCTTTAATTCTTACTTTGGTACAGAATACATCAAAATTCATAAAAATTGCATTTCTTCTCTCTTGGAGTTGAGTGCGGTAAAAGTGATATCCTAGTTTTCCGGCCCTAACTAACATCGGAATTATGTTTAATATGACACAAAATATCCCTGAACATAATAATATTTGGTCAGCAACTCTTGGTTTACTTGAAATGAAAATTCCAAAAGCCAGCTTTGAAACATGGCTAAAAGATACTTTTGTTTTGAATTCCAAAAATAACGTACTGACTATTGGAGTTTCCTCATCGTTTGTTTCAGAATGGTTGAATAAAAAGATGAAAACTCAAATAGAATCAGCCGTCAAAGAAGTAAGTTCTATAAAAACAAAAGTCGTTTTTACTGTTGCAAAAAATAGAGAAACCCCTACAAAAACACCAGCTAATATAGACATAAAAGCAACAAAAAAACCAGTTTCAAAATTTAATAAATCAAATTACCGGTTTGATAATTTTGTAGTAGGTGAATCTAATAAGCTTGCATATTCATCTGCATTAAGTGTAGCAACAGAGCCTGGAGGAAGATTTAATCCTCTATTTATTTACTCAGGTGTTGGATTAGGTAAAACCCACCTTTTACAATCAATAGCGGACCTGATGCGAAAAAATAGCCAAAGCATACTTTATGTAACCACTGAACAATTTACTAACGAATTTGTAACAGCTATACAGAAAAGAAAAACAGATGAATTTCGCGCCAAGTATCGAAATGCTGATGCGCTAATCTTAGACGATATACAATTTCTACAAGGTAAAGAACAAACACAAGAAGGACTGTTCCATACTTTTAACGATCTACATGATTCAAACAAACAAATCGTATTAGCATGCGACCGACATCCCCAATATGTTGATTTTATCCATGACCGTTTATTGTCCAGATTTCAATGGGGACTAGTCGCAGATATTCAAAGCCCAGAAATAGAAACTAGAGCAGCTATTGTTTTAAAAAAAGCCGAGCAAGCAAATATACCCATAACTGAAGATGTAACTAGCCTTCTGGCCACTTTATATACCCATAGTATTAGAGAACTAGAAGGTAATTTAAATAAATTGATTGCCTACTCAGAATTTTCTGGGGTAAATATTAATTTAGACTTGGCAAAATTAGCACTTGGTCTTGATACTGAATCTTATAACTTGCCAATCACTGAGGTTTCTCCTGAAGATTTAATATCAATCGTTGCCAAATATTACAAAATTAGTGTAGAAAAAATACAAACCAAACAAAGTGGCAGGGTTTCTGAGCCTCAAAAAGTTGCTATGTATCTTGCACTAGAAATCTTAAAATTAAGGTATCAAGAAATTGTGCCACTTTTTGGAAACTGGACAACTAAAACAATTAGAGCCTCAAACAATTGGGTAAAAAATGAATTGTCTTCAAATAATGAATTTGCAAAAAAAATAACTTCAATAAAATCAATTATTTCACCAAAACTATCTTATAAACTAAATTAGTTGAGATTATAATAATATATTTGTATAGTTAATTATAAATATATTAGGATTGGATGATTTTAATTGGAAAAACATCGCCATTTTTCATTACTAGAAAACGAAAAAATTGTTTATCTTTTCGGCAATGAAACAGGAAAAATTCATACAAGTAGATACAGTCTTACAGATAATAATGACTCAGAATATTTAACTTTAACTAATTTTCGACTAATTTATGAATCTTTTACCGAAGAAAAAGATATAACGCAAGTAATCAAAACAAACGATATATCAAGCACAGAGCTATCTTTACCCAAAAAAACTTATACAGATTTATTATGCGGAATAGGTTTTGGTATTGCCTCTCTTGTTTGGGTGTGGTTTTCTTTTGCCTTTGGATTTACTTCTATACTTACTTGGCTTATTTTGTTAACAATAGCTGGATTCTCTGGTATTAATCTTTTTTCATATTTTGCCACTCAAGAAATCCCAAAATTAAAAATTAAAACTGGCTCAAACGAACTCGTTATTGATTTAATGTCAAAGACTGCATTATCTGACTCAGAGGAAATTATCAATTTTATATATAGCCAAAGCGCCGGAATTGGTATACCCATATCTATAGATAATTACTAACAGGGTCATCTTCTATAGACAAACCAGGATTAACGTCTAACTCTATATTATGCTCATATTGCTTAAAATAAGCACAGGCTGCTATCATGGCACCATTATCAATACACAAACCGGGGCGAGGTATTACCACCGGAACTTGCCTGATTTCGCCTTCAATTCTTTCTCTCAATCTAGCATTTGCTGCCACTCCTCCTCCAACAATAGCCATTTTGGCACCAGATATATTAATTGCCCGTTCTATTTTCGTCGCTAAGACTTCTGTAATGGCTTCCTGAAATTCCCAGGCCATTCTGGAGACAAGTTGTGAGTCTTGTGTCAAATCAAAACCAATTTCTTTAGATTTTGCCCTAGCCTTATTTAAAAAAGCTGTTTTTAAACCACTAAAGCTAAAATCCAAACCTTCTCTTAACAGTGGCCTAGGCATAACTAAATCAGATACATCTAATTCATTTGATGCGTGTTTTTGTATTTCAGGCCCCCCTGGGTAACTTAAGCCAAGAACTCTAGCAGCTTTATCAAAAGCTTCTCCCGCGGCGTCATCTTTGGTTTGGCCTAAAATTTCATAATCTCCGTGATTTCTCATCAAAATTAATTCCGTGTGGCCACCAGAAGCAACCATACAAATCAAAGGAAATTTTGGAGAGAAGTTGTCCTTTTCCAACCAGGAGCTATATATATGTGCCTCTATATGGTTAATACCTAATAAAGGTTTTTTGTAAATATAGGCTAGGGTTTTTGCAAGATTTACACCTACTAAAAGAGATCCAGCCAATCCAGGGCCAAAAGTTACTCCTATTTTATCTACTTCTTCAATTTTTACATTTGCATTATTTAGCGATTGTTGCAAAGCTGGGATAATTGCAGCAACATGGGCTCGCGATGCGATCTCGGGCACAATCCCCCCATGTTGGGCATGGATTTCCACCTGAGAACGAATTACATTTGATAATAAATTCGAACCATTTTCTACAACAGATATGGCCGTTTCGTCACAAGATGTTTCTATTCCTAGTATTATCATAATTCTCCATTCAATACTATATATTGTGCATTCTTTACTATTAAATACAAATATTGGTGTTTATTACTTTGACTGTATATATCTATTTTGTTAAAATAACGTATCCGTATACACAAACATAGAACATATTACAAGACGATTAAAAGATAGTAAAACTTAATGAGAGGAATTTATGGCAACAAGTCAGAAAGATAATCAGGCTGAATATACCGCCAGCGACATACAAGTTTTAGAAGGTCTTGAAGCAGTAAGAAAACGACCCGGTATGTATATCGGGAGCTCAGACCAGCGCGGTATCCACCACCTCATATATGAAATTGTGGACAATGGAATTGACGAGGCTATGGCTGGATATTGTGACACCATATCAATAAATATTGATGAAGAAGGCTGGGTCACTGTTAAAGATAACGGTAGAGGCATACCTGTTGACACCCACGAAGTAACCAAAAGGCCTGCACTGGAAACTATAATGACCACTTTGCATGCAGGAGGAAAATTTGGAGGAGGGGCATATAAAGTTTCTGGGGGCTTACATGGGGTAGGAGCTTCAGTTGTTAATGCTTTGGCAGGAAGCATGAAAGTAGAGGTCTATAGAGACGGAAAAGTCCATGTTCAAGAATATGCTAAAGGTAAACCTAAAGGGGACATGGAAATAACTGGCAAAACTTCAAAACACGGAACTACAATAACTTTTATGCCTGATAAGGCTATTTTTAAAACTATTGATTATGATTTCGACGATTTAGTCGCTCGGTTCCGCCAAATGGCTTACTTAAACAAAGGAGTTACTCTTAAATTCACAAGTGAGTGGCATAAATCAAAAGGTGCTACTGACTGGAAAGCTGACTTTTATTTTGAACTTGGAATAGTTAGCTATGTTAAAGATTACCTTAATAACAACAAAACTGTTTTAAATGCAGATCCTATACATATCGAAAAAGAAGTTTCAGAAACAATGATTGAGGTAGCCCTGCAATATAACACAGGATATTCAGATACAACTTACGCATTTGCAAACTGCATACATACACCAGATGGAGGTACTCATTTAACAGGTCTTCGTTCTGCTCTGACTAAAGCAATAAATGATTATGCAAAAAAACAAAACTTTATTAAAGACGATCAGCCTAGTATGACCGGAGAGGACACAAGGGAGGGGCTCTCTGCAGTTGTTAGTGTAAAATTATTAGACCCCGAATTTGAAGGACAAACTAAAGCAAAACTTGGAAACCAAGAAGTTCGTAGTCAAGTAGACTCAGCCGTCTCAGAAGGTTTGGAATACTATTTAGAAGAAAATCCAACAATAGCTAAACGCATTATCGAGAAATGCCTAACTTCACAAAAAGCCCGAGAGGCTGCTCGTAAAGCCCGTGACATGGTTTTAAGAAAAAACGCTATGGATGGAGGCTCGCTGCCAGGCAAATTAGCTGACTGTCAAGAAAAAGACCCTTCTCTCAGTGAAATCTATCTCGTAGAGGGAGAATCAGCTGGTGGGTCAGCAAAAATGGGTCGAGATAGAAAATTTCAAGCAATTTTGCCATTAAAAGGCAAAATCCTAAATGTTGAAAAAGCCCGAGAAGACCAAATGGTCGGACATGAAGAAATTAGACATATTATAACCGCACTTGGAACAAAATATCATTCCAGGCTATATACCAGTGATACAGACGATATAGAAAATGATAATGGTGACGGATATCAAGAAGATTCTAAAGTACCTCAATTTGATTATGATTCACTACGCTATCATAAGGTGATTATAATGACAGACGCAGATGTTGATGGGTCACATATAAGAACACTTATACTTACTTTTTTCTTTCGACACATGAGGCCCCTCATAGACAAAGGGAATTTATATATAGCTCAGCCCCCTTTATACAAAGCGTCTAAAGGGAAAAAAGAAGAATGGTTGTTTTCTGAAGAAGATAAAGAAGCATGGCTAGTCAAAACAACTTTATCGGGGGTTAAGTTGTCATCTAAAGACGGGTCTGTTTCGCTTTCAGGAGAAAAAATGCAATCTGTCGCCAACAGACTAAACCAATTCAATAATATTATAGAAAGTGTTTCCAAGAATACTGGCATTCCTGTAAATATTATTTTTAAAATACTATCGTCACAACAAATAAATTGGGTTAGTAATTTAATGTCTATATCAGAAATCGAATCAACACATATAGAAGCTTTAATCACCGAAATTGGCCTATCTGTTGACAAAAAACAAACTGATGATGAGGGAATATCTACATGGACAATTAAAAATGACGAAACGTCATTTACTTTAAATCAATCCATATTTAAAAGTTATGATCTTGAATTTCTCATATCTGCATGGGAAGAACTTAAAGATTATATTTCTATAGATAATTATAACATCGAAAAAAACGGAACTATTGTCGAAGAAGACATTAACTGGCCCCTTTTAGCTGAAAAAATTAGTCGTTCCGCCGATCAATCAGGAATAAATATACAACGATATAAAGGCCTAGGAGAGATGAATCCTGAACAGCTATGGGATACAACCATGAATCCAGAAACTCGAGTTATGCTACGAGTGCGGATAGCAGATGATAAGGCGGAAGAATCGTTACTAGAAGAACAAAATAACGAAGCAGAAGATATGTTTGTCAGACTTATGGGCGATGAAGTTGCCCCAAGAAGAGAATTTATTCAGAAAGAAGCTAGAAACGTAACTAATCTTGATATTTAGGGAAGTAGATGGTGGATGCAACTAAAGATACGCTAAGCTCATACGCATACGATTTATCATTTTCAGATCTAGATGGCAAAACGGTTCATCAGGTTAAAAGAACATTATTAGATAGTATTGGTTGCCTCTTAGGCGGATTTAATTCCAAAACAGCAATAATAGCAAGAAAAATAGCCCCAAAGGCCACCGAGTCTCCCATATCAAGAGTTATAGGAACAGCAAATAATACAACCATAGATGTTGCTGCGTTTGCCAATGCTGTTGCTATTAGATATCTAGATTTCAATGATTCTTATTTTTCACCTGGTGGTGGCCATCCTAGCGATATGGTGTCAGCTTCACTTGCAGCAGGCGAATACCAAGAATCTACCGGAAAAGAGATTATTACTAGTATAGCTCTAGCATATCAGGTATTTTGTGGTATATCAGATGTTGCACCCATGTTGGGTGGCAGAGAATGGGATCAAGGTTTATGTGTGGGGATAGGCGCAGCGCTTTCCTCGGGCAAATTACTCGGTTTGTCACAAGAAGAATTGGGCCACTCACTTTCCATCTCCTTAGTTCCTAATTTACCACTCCTTGCCACAAGAGTGGGTGAACTATCCTTATGGAAAGGTTGCGCTACAGCTAATGCAACAAAAGCAGGAGTGTTTGCCTCAGTATTAGCAAAAGAAGGAATGGAGGGCCCTTATGAGCCCTTTGAAGGAAAAAATGGTCTATGGGAAAAATTAAACGTGACTCCAACAAAACCTCAGATAATAAGTATTTCTTCTGCTATATCAGCACGATTTGAGCCTTTTGGCATAACAAGAACAGATTTTAAATTTTTTCCAGCCCAAATTCTCACCCAAGCACCTACAGGCCTTGCATTAGAAATAGAAAAATTAATTAATATAAACGAAATAAAATCTATACAAATAGAAACATATTCTAATTGTGTAAGTACTCCAGAAAGCCATCCGGAAAAATGGGATCCCAGAACAAGAGAAAGCGCCGACCATAGTATTCCTTTTATGGTTGCTTCTGCTTTTTTATATGGAGATATAGGAATAAATAGCTTTACTGAAGAAAGAATAACAAGTCAAGAAATCAGAAACATTATCTCAAAAATAAAAATCATAGAAAACCCATCGTTTACAAATAAACGGCCAGAGGAATCAAACTGTAAAATGAGAGTGGAACTTATTGGAGGGGAGATTATTACCAAAGAAACTAGTTATCCCAAAGGCCATTACAAAAACCCTTTAACTGACGATGAGCTAACAAACAAGTTTACAAATCTGGCAGAAACCATGATCTCCAAAGAACAGTCATCAAAAATATCCACATTGATTTGGGATTTAGAAAATCAAAAAAACTTAACAACGTTATTAGATGCTTTGATTATCGAAAGGTAAAAAAATGAAAGAATATATTCCAAGTCCACGACAGTGGGTTGCCGACCAAGTTGAATTATATGAAAAAAGTGGAGGAACTAAAGGAATAACATTAAGAGACACGGGCTTGCCTTGTATTATAATCACCCACATTGGTTGGAAAACAGGTGCTATCAGAAAAACCCCTGTAATGACTGTTCAAGACAAACAAAACTATGTGTTGATTGCATCAATGGGCGGTGCGCCCAAAAACCCTCTTTGGTATTATAATTTAAAAGAAAACCCTTTGGTTGAAATACGTGACAGAACAGAAGTATATAAAATGAAAGTTAGGGAAATTAATGAAGGCCCCGAACGCCAACGGTTATGGAACCTAGCTGTTGCAGCTTATCCACCCTATAAAGATTATCAAGAAATAACAGACAGAATAATACCTGTATTTATAGCAGAACCATACAAAGGAGAACACTAATTATGAATGTTTTAGAATGGGATCAAATTTTAATAGGCACATCTGCAAAACCAACCTCAATAAATATCACAAAGGAAATGATACTTAATTATAATGAATCTATTGAAGATAATGCTGCTACTGGCAAGGGGGATTCTCTACATGCTCCGGCAGGGATGTTTTTTATTTATGCTCCTGCACGTAGATTAGACGTAATGCATGAAAACGGTTTTATTTCACCAGAAGAAGCAGAACAGAATAGTCGCTCTACACCTTTTGTTGGAACAGATATAGAATGGAAAGGGACTCCAATTAAAGAAAACGACACTATTACAAGTACTGCTTTCTTTGAAAAGAAATGGGAAAGCTCTTCAGGAAATAGATTTTTATCCATAGGTGTAGAGGCAAAAAATCAAAATAACGAACCTGTCATTAATTATAGATATAATGTAATGTGGGAATTCTCGAAAGGCCAAAAATCAAGAAGCCCCGGAACGGCCCAAACAATAAGCGCAAATATTGGAACCGAAACAAATAATTTTGATATTAATAATATATCTGAAGGCGATATTATCCCTCAATTACAACGAGCTATCTCTCAAGAAACTATCAATAAGTACCATGAGCTAAACAACTGGTCCAACAAGGAGCCTAGCCCAACTGCTTTGCTTCATGTAGACGAAGCTTTTGCAGAAGCTACTGTTTTCAGTGGAACAACATTATCTGGCCCTACTGCTGTTGGATTTATGCTACATCTTGTAGAAAAAACGTTTGGCAAAAATGCTATTATTAACAGCACTTTTAATGAACGCGCTCTCGAGCCTGTGCGCCCCGGAGATATAATTACTTATTCTGGAAAAGTTCTTGCAATTAATAACACCGAAAAAGAAAAAAGGTTAGACCTTGAAGTAAGGGGAACAAATCAGTTAGGCCAAACCACTTCTCTGGCTTCAGTAAATCTCCCTCTTTGATTTATATATTAAATGTCTGAGTTAAAAGGGCCTGTTCTTAACCAATCTTCAACTAGTTTAATTTCTTTCGAGGAAAGATAGTTATTTTTGAGTGCGGTTTGTAAGATTTCGTCAATCCCAAACAAAAATGAGTGTTTTATTTGTAGTTCTTGAAATCTTTCTTTGGCTAGTTTGGATTTATATGAGCAAATACTATAGCAAGAAAGAACTTCTATATTTTCTGAGTGAATCGCTTCAACAGAACGAATTGCAGACCCCCCGGTGCTAGTTAAATCTTCTATAACAATGACCTTTCGTCCCTTATCTATACTGCCTTCGATTTGTTTTCCTAGACCATGATCTTTTGGCTCTGGTCTAACATATGCTAAGGGTTTATTAAGCCTTTGTGCTAATAAAGATGCCCAAGGAATACCAGCAGTAGCAACTCCCACTACCACGTAGTTATTAAACCTTTCTCTTTCGATTAGATCAGCTATCTTATTTATAATCTCTCCACGTGTTTCTACATCCGATAAGAGCTTCCTCATATCACAGTAAATTGGACTATTTACACCTGAAGCTAATATATAAGGCATTGTTGGATCTACGACAACAGCCTGGTTTGATAAAATTTTTTCTGGAATTGTTTTATTCATTACACTTGTTTTTTATATAAATTATTTTTAAAAATATACTCTTCTACGTTTTTAGGCACAAGTCCTTGTAACGAATCATTGGTTTGAACCTTTTTTCTTATTAAAGTGCTGCTTATTTCCTCTATTTCTTCATCAATTATGGTAACGGTATGATTTATAGTTTCTGGTAGAGTGTCACCCTTGCGAGTAAATAATATTATCCTCACAATTTCGATAATTTCTTCTGGATTTTTCCATCTACTTATTTCTTTATAAGAATCACTGCCTAAAATTAAATGATATTCTTTTTGGGATTTATCTACACCTAGTTCCTTTAGTGTGTCTATTGTGTATGTGTTTCCTAGTCTCTTTATTTCTATATCAGAAATACAAAATGAAGAATTATTTCCTATAGCCAAATTAACCATATTTAATCTATGGATTGGACTTGTAATCAACGTGTCTTTTTTCATCCAAGGATTACCTGCTGGTATAAATAAAACTTTATCCAAATTGCACTCAACCATCGCTATTTCTGCTAACTTTATGTGTGCTGTATGAATAGGGTCAAAAGTTCCTCCAAGTATGCCTATCTTATTTATTCCCATATGAACTCTTTCTTGCCTATTTTTACATTGTCTCCTTGTTTTACCCCTGCCTTTTCAAGAGCATCTATTACCCCCATAGTATTTAGCTCTTTTCTTAATTGTATTCTTGCAGCAAAACTTCTTTGGTCCGGTAACACAACGAGTCTTTCAGCTCTAGAATTAAAAACAACATATCCTTCGCTGTTTTTTTCAACCTTAGTTATGTTTTTTTCTTCAGTTGTATGAATAACATTGTTTTTTTCCAATTGTTTTTTGTATAAAAATTCTTTATTTAAAATATTTATGGCTTTCTCTTTTATATGCCTTATTATGTTTTCTGATTCTTTTTCATACTGGATTAAGTCTACATATTCAGCTTGTTTTTGCTCAATATATTCTTCCCCTAATAAATCAAGCTCTTCCTTAATAAATGTAATTTCTGGACTACGGGTATATATAGTATTTGAAGCTAGAAATTGGGCAATATTTTCAATATTTATATCAACTTCATCAAGTTCTAAAACTAGGATTATAACCTTGGCCCTTTTAATTAAATTTAAGCTTTCTTGCAACTGATCAACATTGTTATTTGAAAAAGAGATTAATCCAATTTGGTACTTAGTCCAATTCAGTTCTACTTCTCTTACCTGAAAGGAGCTATGTGGTGCGATATTAACCTCTTCATTCTGTTGACCACGGTTAATATTGGTTATACTTTCAAATATACTTTTAGCATATCCCGAAAGATCACCCATTACACAAATATCTACCAAGGGGAAAAGTTCCATTACTACTTTTTTTTCTTCCCCAGGACCTCCTGTTTCTGCTAAAAGAGGTATTTTATTTCGAGAAGTAGAAAAGCGAGTGTTTCCTTTTCCATAAACTCCCCCCTGAGCCACCAATAACTGTTCCCCTTCTTCCATTATTTCTCCTATAATTTTCCCAGTTACTGTGTCACTAACCCTAGTTCCCAACGGAACATTTATAATATTATTTTCCCCTGCTTTTCCTGTTTTCTTCCTACTTTTTCCCTCTTCTCCCCTGGCTGCTTTTATAATATTTCTACCTTTAATTTTTCGTAAGTCGTATTCTGCGGTAGTCCCTTTAAGAATAACACTTCCACCAAACCCACCATCTCCTCCGTCAGGTCCACCTTTAGGAACGTATTTTTCTCTTCGGAAACTAATACATCCGTTTCCACCAGTTCCTCCCTGAAAAGTTATATTTATTTCTGTTTCCACTCTTATTTAACTCTCTTACTATTATTAGTATTATTATCATTACATATTATATAAATATATTAATATATATAGTTATATTATTAATTATAATCAATAATACTTTCTTGACATCATTTTTTGAATATATATACTTCTGATAGATAGAGCAAATAAACTTTTGGGCGATTAGCTCAGCTGGTTAGAGCGCAGTCCTGATAAGACTGAGGTCCCTGGTTCGAGTCCAGGATCGCCCACCACTAACCCTTGTAATTCAACCCTAAAAATAATAAACTGGTATTACGTTGAATTAATAGGAAACATATGAAAAGTAAGATCTTAAGCCTTTTTCAACAAAGGCCTCAACAAGAAATAGATTTAGATGAACTTTTTGAAAAAATCAAAAGTTCGTTTTCTGGTGGGTTTGGTGGATTTAGTCCCCAAATTGGACGTTTTTTCATACCTGGTATACTTCTTGCCTTAATACTTGTATGGGCAGCAACTGGACTTTATAGGGTTGAACCCTCCGAACAGGCTGCCGAAAAATTACTTGGATCTTTTACCAATAATTTAAGGGGACCAGGCCTTCATTGGTTTTGGCCAGCACCTATAGGACAGGTTCAAAAAGAGGTTGTTACAGAAACCAAAAGACTTGAAGTTGGATTTAGAACAGGTCCGGGTGGTGCAATACAAGATGTTGGCGAAGAAGCATTAATGATTACAGGAGATCTTAATCTTGTTGATGTACAACTCATTGTTCAGTATAGAATCGGTGACCTAGGTGCTTATTTGTACAATGTAGACGATCCTGGAAGTCCAGATAGAGAAATTAGAGAGGGCGCTCCAGACGGACTAACAATTCTTGATGCCACGGAAGCATCGTTGCGGCAGGTAGTTGGGCAAAGAAGTGTTGATGATATTTTGACCACAAACAAAGAAGCTGTTCAAACAGACACTCTTCTTATGTTGCAAGAGATGCTTAGCTCTTACGAAACAGGTATTGAAGTTCTTGAAGTACGACTTCAAAACGTAAGGCCACCTGACGAAGTTAGAGAAGATTTTGACGATGTTGTTCGAGCAAGGGTCGACAAAGAGTCCGTTATAAACGCGGCATTGGCTTACGAACAAGACCAGCTTCCTAAGGCAAGAGGTGACGCAGAGAAGGTCACTAATGCAGCTCAAGCATACAAGGAAGAAAGAATATTAAAAGCAACAGGTGAGGCAAATAGATTTTCTGCCCTACTTGACGAATATAAAAAATCAAAAGAGGTAACAAGACAGCGACTATATCTAGAGGCAATGGAAGAAGTTCTTCCTGGTGTTAAAAAGTATGTTCTTGACCCTGAAAACGAAGGCAACTTATTACAATTTTTACCATTAAACGAAAGTAGTAGTACAACACCGTGAGAAAACTACAACTATTAATTGGGGCTTTGGTCATAGCAGGATTCTTCGGGATCCAGGCCTTATTTATTGTTGACGAAACGGAATATGCCGCAATTGTTAGGTTTGGTGCTATACA
>VFGE01000033.1 GCA_009392515.1 SAR202 cluster bacterium
AATTATGCCGAGGGGCGGATTTGAACCACCGACACGAGGATTTTCAGTCCACTGCTCTACCCCTGAGCTACCTCGGCGATTCAATTAATATAACTAAGTCTGTGGTCTAGGTCAAGGAAGGGGGTTAACATTTTTTATAGAAAAAAAGTATAATGCTAATTCAAGCGTATTTTTCTTGGGCCGAAGTGGCGGAACGGTAGACGCGGTGGTCTCAAACACCATTGTCCCTAAAGGACGTGTGAGTTCGAATCTCACCTTCGGCATTAAAACTCTATTTCATGATTTATTGTATTTGAAGCAGTTGGTAATACTAACTTAAATCGATTGTTATTTTGACGATTTAAGATATTCATTTGCTCACTAGGTAAAAGGTATTCTTTATTAGTAATTAATGAACCTAATCTATATACTATCGAAAATTTTGTCCCAAGTTTGTTTTTAAAAAAATCGTCATATTGTATTAATGCTTCAGTTTTACCTTTTTGTAATTGTTCAATATAGATTTGTTCTTTGCTATTTGATTCCCAAGGTTTTAATTCTAAGTGTTGTTCTATATCTTTAAGGACTGGTTTTTTTTCATATAATTTTGCAAATAATTTTCGTAAATAAAATTTACTTCCCAAAACGAATACATCGACTGGTTTATCTATTTCAATCCCTCCATTGTCTAAAATATATTGCCATGAGAGAGCTTCTTCGTAAGTTGTTTTATTGAAATATAAACAACTTTTGTTTGATACGAGTGCTGGAACATTAAATGAGTGGCTAAAGGTTTGTAAAACCCATTCAGATTGGTGATGTAACGCATTTATCCATTGGTCTTTTATCCCATTTTGAATTAGTGTCTCTTTGTCATCCCAATTAATTTGGTTATCTAAATGATTTCTATTTTTTCGGATGTTTTTAATTAAATTTGGAAATTGAAGAGTGTCAAAATCCTGAATTAATACCGAGAATTCATTACGTAAAATTTTAGTAATTTGATTGGTTGTTAAAGGTTTGTTTTTATTATCGAGTGCTAAACTATATTCCAAAAGTACTTGTAAGAGGGCATCTATGTTAGTTTGCACATTAACCATTATTCTTTGTTGTTATTCAACAATGTCTGGCTCTATAGAAAGAGGGACATTTGTAAATTCTCTCCAAGGTTCGAATTGAGCAACAAATTCTTGTCCAGCCTCTATAGAAGTTAGTCCTTTGATTGCTCGTCCTGGGTCATATCCTCTAGTTACTGCGATTGCTTGAATTCCTGAAGGCATTGAGCGCACTCCACCAAGATTTATTTCTTCCATTTCATCGGTTTGTAAGATCAAATTTAATCCTTTAGGATGAATTTTCCAATAAACTTTCATCAGTCTCCTTAATTGATTTCCTCTGGTCAAATATTTGTGTATTATTATAGCATTATTGGTTGGAGGATAAAATGGACTACAACAATTTACAAATACAAATTGATAAACATATTGCAACTATTACCCTAAATCGTCCCAGCGTACTGAACGCTTTAAGTGCTAATTTGACATCAGAACTACATCAAGCACTAGATGAATTAGGTGCGAACAAAAATGTATGGGTCATAATTTTAACAGGATCAGGGCGAGGATTTTGTAGTGGCGCAGATGTTTCAGAATGGGGGAAATCAGATAGACCTGTTCCAACAAGACCATTGGTAGAATTAGGAATTCACATACGAGAAACACCGCAGCCTGTCATTGCGGCTATAAATGGGATTGCAGCAGGCGCTGGTTTAACTATAGCAATTTCATCTGATATGCGCATTGCTTCCTCTGATGCTCGGTTTTCAAGTATTTTTGTCAAAAGATCAATTGTTTTAGATACAGGTGCTTCTTATTTATTACCAAAACTCGTAGGCCCAGGAATTGCCTCAGAAATGTCTTTAACGGGGAATGTTTATGATTCTGAATGGGCGTTTCGAGTTGGTTTAGTCAATAAGGTGGTACCCTCTGACAACTTGATGGCTGAAGCAAACAATATGGCTCAAGATATTTTATCTAATCCTCCGTTAGCAGTGCAAAGTATTAAAAAAATGTTGAATAACGAAGACCCTGATATGAATAGGATCGTGAAGCTAGAAGTAGAAGCAACTGCTTTGTTACGAAAGACAAAAGATAGTGTAGAGGCTGTTGATGCCTTCAAGGAAAAGCGTTCCCCAATATTTAAAGGAGAATAACTAAATCCCTGCGACTGAACTTCTTCTTTCCATTAAAGTTACATCTCTCCATTTACCCTTGTAGACTCCTCGTTTCATAATGGAAACTTTTTCTCGAGTGCCAACAATTCTAAATCCAAATTTTTTGTGCAATTTAATACTTGCAATATTTTCAGGAAAAATATTTGCTTCTAAAGTCCATATGTTTTGCTTTTCAGATAATTCAATTAAATTCTTTAATAAAGTACTACCAACACCATTATTTCTATAATTTTCTGCTATGTATATACTGACTTCACATACTCCACCAAATTGCCCAGTAGTTTCTATTGTTGATAAAGCTGCCCAACCTACTATTATGTTTTGATCTGTTGCAGTCAAGCGTGGTTTTTTAATGTGTGAATTATTAAACTGTTCCCAGCTGGGGGCTTTTTCTAGAAAAGATGCATTATCAGAATCAATTCCTTGTTGATATATCTCTAATATATTCTTAGCATCAGAATCTTGCATATTCCTTATGTGGAAATCAATCAAGCTCATCGTATTAAACTAACATTTTATAAAAAGATTTTGCACTTTTATCCCAAGTGTATTCTAGAGCATATTCCCGACATTTATCTCTATCTATATCCATGACCCTATTGGTTGCTTTTTTTAAGTCATTATCGAGAACCCCAACTTCTTGGTTTTCTATAATATCTTTAGGCCCAGTTACAGGATATCCGACTACAGGGGTCCCTGAGGCTAAAGATTCTAATGTCACTAACCCAAACGTATCAGTTTTGCTTGGGAAAACTAAGGCTGTTGCTGAGGCGTAATATTTAGCTAATTCTTTTCCTTTTAACTTTCCAACAAATATTGCGTTCGGATAGTTTTTTTTCAATTTTTTTAATTGAGGACCGTCACCAACTAGTACTTTACTACCTTCTATTTCTAAATTCAGAAATGCTTCTATATTTTTTTCTTTAGCAATCCTTCCAACATAAAGCCACATCGGATTTTTATAATGGGTAGATAACTTAGGTGTATTTGGATTGAATAATTCTGTGTCTACTCCTCTTGTCCAAAGTTTTAGATTCGTAAATCCTTTATTGGAAAGTTCTTGTTTCAACGACTGTGTCCCAACTAGTGTATGAGTGGCCGCTTTGTGAAAATTCTTCAAATATGCATAAATCCATGTTTTGGGAATACCAAATCTCATATTAATATACTCAGGAAGTTTGGTTCCGTAATTACTAACAAATGGAACATTGTTGTTTTTACAATATTTTCTAGCAGCATGCCCAATTGGACCTTCAGTTGCAATATAAATATAGTTTGGATTGAATTTTTTTACTATTTTTTTGAATTTAAACCATGCATTGAGTGCTAAAGAAATTTCTGAATAGGTTGGGCAAGGGATTCTTATAAAATCCTGAGGGGTTACCATTAATATTTCATGGCCTAATTTTTCAAGTTGTTTGGCTAGCTCAGCCAAGGTAGTAACTTCCCCATTTGTTTGAGGGTACCATGCATCTGTTGCAATCAAGATTTTTTTTCTTGTTACCTTAGTTTCTTTATTTGTATTATTAAATTTCATTCATAATCCTCTAGTAACGAATGGAATCTAAATTCACTTTGACATATTAACATATTTTATCAAGTATTTTTAATTATTTACCTTCTATCTTTGTCGACATCAAATATTTTTCATCTTGATAGATATGTATTGGAATATTTTTTTTAATACTGAGCGAAACATTATTAGAAACTTCAAGAATATTCTCTTGTGAAATATATTCTATAACCTTCCCTGAAGGTAATTTAATTATGTAGGAATAATGAGATCCCTTAAATTCTATGGACTCAACGATACAAGATCCTTTTTCTTGTGATAGATCAATATTATTTCCTCGTATTAGGATTTGTAAATTTTGCTTATCAGTAATTATTGCTTCTTTGACTTTAATTTCTCCGATTTCAGTATGTAATGTTTGAGGATCAGTGATAGTCACATCAATAAATGAAGCAGGATCCATAAACTCTGCAACAAATTTTGTTAAAGGCTGATTATATATATATTCAGGTGTATCAATTTGTTCAATTTTGCCATTATTCATGATTGCAATTCTATCGCCAAGAAACATGGCTTCTTCTTTGTCATGAGTGACAAAAATAGTTGTTGCTTCAGCTTGTTTAACAATTTCTTTTATTTCTTCTCTAATCTTAATTCGTAAAGCAGCATCCAGATTAGATAAAGGTTCATCAAATAGCATAACAGTAGGATTGGGGACTAATGCACGGGCAAGAGCAGTTCTTTGTTGTTCTCCACCAGAAAGCTCATTTGGCATTCTTTTTAATAAGTTTTCAAGACCAACTAAACTAATTATCTTTTCAACTCGTTCAGTGGATTTGTTTGATTTGTCTAACCCAAATTCAATATTTTTTTCAACATTCAAGTGAGGAAATAAAGCATAATCTTGAAAAACCATTCCCACTTTTCTATTTTCAGGTTTTACAAATTTACCTGGCATTGAAACTAATTGCCCACCAACCGATAAAGTACCGTTTGATGGTTCTTCAAAACCAGCTATCAATCGTAATAAGGTGGTTTTTCCACACCCACTAGGACCTAGTAAAACTAAAATCTCACCATGATTAACAGTAAGAGTTACATTTTTTACAGCGTCTGTTGTTTTTGAATACGTTTTGCCTATTCCAATACATCTAATTACTGGAAAGTTTTTATTGTTTATTTGATTTAGCATATCTTTTATTTAGTTATTCTTGGATACCTTTATCAAACATTATAAACATTGGTAATCCAGTAAATAACAATAGTATACCAGAATATACAGCAGCCATACCAAATCCAGCTTCTGTTGCATGTGTCCATATAGAAGTAGCTAGTGTATTGAAGCTAAGTGGAGCCAGAATAAGTGTAGCTGGTAATTCTTTCATTATAAGAATAAATACTAAAATAAAAGCACCTGTGATTCCTGGAGCCATAGAAGGGAAATTAATTTTTTGCCATATTTTGAAATTTGATGCTCCTAAACTTTTAGCCGATTCTTCTAGTTTAGGGTTAATCTGAGAAACTACAGGTTTTATAATTCCAATCGCAACTGGAATAAATAATATAATGTATCCTATTGCTAATAAAATCATGGTTTGATATATGGGCATAGCAAAATTTATTCCGAAATAAACAACAGCTAATGCTACTACAATACCTGGCAAAACAAACCCAATATAGGATATTTTTTCTATTGTTTTACTAAAGGTATTTTTATGCTTTGCAATTAATAAAGCTATAGGTACTGCAAGTAATACTGTAGCGAAAGTACCTATAAATGAAGCATATATAGAGTTTGTTATTACTTCAATTTTGAAAAAATCATCATAGTTGATAGTAAAACTGTAACCCCAATTAATTAATACCGATATTGGTAATATTACACTTATAAAGATTAGAAGGCTGATTAGTAATACTATAACCCATTTGAATTTACCGAGGTCAATCAGTTTTGTGTTTTTTGATACTGAAGCTGTAGATCTATATAGATTGGAGTTTGCAGATTCAGGTTTATAAAACCAAATTGTTAATAGTCCAATCAATATTAGTATAGTGGAAGTACTTGCTGCTGCTGCTCTTTGTATAGTTTGATATTGATTATAAATAACATAACTAAAGGATTTATATTGTAATAGAGATACTGCCCCGAAATCACTTACTACATAGAGAGTTACTAATATAGCTCCTACTATTATTGATGGTTTTAGTATAGGAATTATGACTCGTATATATGTATCCCAAAAAGATTTACCTAAGCTGTATGAAGCTTCTTCGTAGCTATAATCTAATTTTGTTAATGATGAAGTGACACTAATAAATATATATGGATAGCTAAGTAATGTTAAACATAGAAAGGCTCCCCAATATCCATATAAATCAGGTATTTTTTCGATACCAATTATTTGTAAAGTGTCATATAAAACTCCCTTTGGACCAAAAAGGATAATAAACAAAAATCCATATATGTAACTTGGGAACACTAATGGTAGGCATAATAAAACTCTAAATATATTTTTCAAAGGTAAGTTTGATCGAATTGTGAGAATTGCTAATGGAACTGAGATGCATATAGAAGCTAAAGTTACTGTAACAGCGAGTAATATTGTATTCCAAGCAAGACGTAGAGTTTTAGTTTCAAGTAAATATTCGTAAAAATCATTTGGGTTTGATAATAAATTTATTGCGACATAGCACAACGGTACTGCTACTAATAGCAGTACCATTGTGGCAATAATTTGCAATATTGATTGAGATGATTTAAACATATATTGAATTGGTGTTTTCTAGTTATAATGTGTCGGGAATCATGTGGGTGCAAATCACTTTTGCTTATCTATTTTGCTTGAACGGATAAAATTTTTCTCAACAGGCTCAACATTGCACATTATTAAATTATTATCAGAGGCATGAATTGAATTCATACCCCTGATTTTTTTTATTTTCCTTACGATAATTATTCTAACACTCCTGCATCTTTTAGCATTTGAGCACTGCCCTCAATATCACTTAATGAAGCAAGTGATATCGCTGGTTTATTTATATCATCAAAAGGTGTGATCATTGGATGTTTCTTTACGCCACTAACTAAAGGATATTCTCTAGTTGAATTTGCGAAGTAGCTTTGAGCAACTTTAGAAGTCATAAACTCAATGAACTTTTCTGCATTTTCAGTATTTGCAGCTGATTTAAGTATTCCAGCAGCTGAAACCATGACCATAGAACCTGGCCCTCCACCTGTTGGATGATAGTTTCTAGCTTTGAATGCATCACCTGCAGCTTTATCTAGAGTGAATTTGTAGAGGTAGTAGTGGTTAACAAACCCTACATCGATTTCACCTTTATCAGCAGCTTCAACTTGAGGTGTGTTTTTTGGATATACTTTTGCACCATTGTCTCGGATACATTCAATCCATTTTTTGGTTTCAGCGTCACCCCATTCGGCACGCATGGCTGTAATCATAGTCTGGAATGAAGAATTACTTGGAGCCCAACCTATTCTTCCGTTCCATTTAGAATCACAGAATCCTTGCATAGTAGCTGGTAGATCTGATTCGTTAACAGTTGCTGTATTATATACAACGACTCTTGCACGACCAGTGATACCTGTCCAAAGCCCTTGAGGTGATTTTGCCCATGTAGGAACAACATCAACCATGGTTTTTTTACCATCATCGTCAGTGACTTCTTTCATTAAGATATGATCGTGTAACGGTTGAAGCATATTTTCTACTGAGCCTATAGCACCAGGATCTTGAGCATAGAAAATATCAGCAGGAGTTTTATCTCCTTCTTCCATTAGTAGTGCTGCCATTGGTGCAGATGATCCGTATTTAACTTCTACGTTAATACCTGTGGAATCTTCAAACTGCTCAATTATTGGTCCAACTAAAGATTCTTTTCTACCTGAATATATAACAAGGTTTCCAGGATCCTTTTCGACCTCTTTAATAACTTCAACTTCCTTAATAACTTCTTTTTCAACCTCAACTATTACTTCTTCTGCCTCGGCAGTACATGCAACTACTGCAAGTAACCCTATAAGAAGGCCTAATCGAGATATACTTTTAAAAATTTCCATTTTTCCCCTTTAAAGTGTATTTAGTAAGGGCTAGTAAAAAATATTAGTACGTACTAATTTACTAACAAAGCTGAAAATTAGTATATACTAATAAATGAATATGTCAACACTAAAAAGGTAAAAAGTTAGTTTATTATCGAGCTGACAAAAATGTTGTGGGCAACGGTGTTACTGAAAGTAATATCTTGATCGTTAGAACGAATTGTTGTAACTCCTCGAGTTTTGGAGATATCAACAATTGTAATTTTTGCACCAGGAACTAAACCATTACGAACTAGATATACCAGAAGATCATTATCCTCAGGGGGGATTGATATAATACTATATTCATTATCAACCTGTGTATTTAGAAGGCGTAAGGTTAGTGTTGGTTTATGTTTATTACTACCAGGTATTTTTTGTCCAAATGCTCCGGTAGTGGGATGGTCAAGTAATTCTATTAATCGTTTTTCGACTTTTGGTGAAATTGCATGTTCTAATAAATGAGCTTCCTCGTAGGCATGTTCTAAATCTAATCCTAAAATATCCACAACCAATCTTTCTGCTAACCTATGTCTTCGTACGATAAATTCAGCAGATTGTTTTCCCGCACTTGATAATTCTAAGTCTTTTGGATTTGGGGTAAGTAATCCTTCTTTAATTAGACGCTTTATCATGGCACTTACTGATGGCAAGGAAGATCCAAGGTTTTCTGATACAGGGGCATTTTTTAGATATTCAGCAAGCTCAGTCAATGAAATTTTATTTTCATTATTTTCTTGTAGATAATAAATAGAAAGAAGGTAATTTTCAGCCACCATTGAGAGCCTTTTTTGGCTGTGGTAGGGAGAATTTGCTAATATCTTATTTGCTCCAGTATTATTGGATTCTTTATTACTAGTTTTACTCATATTTACCCTCATTTAGATATATGAATTTTACACCACTAAATTTAATATTACAAAATTTACATTATGATATTTATTTTAGATACGACTAGTCGTGCTTTTTCTCTTGCATCTTCGATATTTTCTCCAATTGCTAATCCGACTCCAAGCCTTCTATGACCATCTATATTTGGTTTGCCAAAAAGTCTTAAACTAGTATTAGGCAAAGATAAAGCATCTTCAATTCCTTTGTATTGAATATTTTGAGATTTTCCTTCTGATAGAATTGCACAAGAAGCAGAAGGGCCAATTTGATGTATTTTATGAATTGGAAATCCCAATATCGCTCTTACATGTAAAGCAAATTCAGATAGGTCTTGTGATATAAGAGTCACCAATCCCGTATCGTGTGGTCTTGGTGATAACTCACTAAATATCACTGAGTCATTTTTGATAAAAAATTCTACACCAAATAACCCTTTACCTCCCAGAGCTTCAGTAATACTTTTAGCAATATCTTGTGCTTGATTCAAAGCTTTTTTAGACATTGGATGAGGTTGCCATGATTCTCTATAATCTCCATCTATTTGTACATGGCCTATAGGTGGACAAAAGGATGTTCCTTTACTATGTCGCACAGTTAATAAAGTTATTTCATAATCAAAATCTAAAAATTCTTCAACAATTATTTTTTGTGATTTCCCACGAGAATTACTAATAGCATAATCCCAGGATTCGAGAATTTCTTCTTCAGAATATAAGATTTTTTGGCCTTTACCTGATGAGCTCATAATAGGTTTAATTACACAAGGAAATCCTAATTTATTTGTAGCTTTTTTAAGTTCTTCTGGAGAGGATGCAAAGTAGTATTTGCTTGTAGGTATTCCTAGTTCTTTGGATGCTAGATCTCTAATTCCTTCACGATTCATTGTTAGAAAAGTAGCTTTTGCTGTTGGAATAATATTATAACCTTCTGATTCGAGTCTTAATAAAACATCGGTGGCGATCGCTTCAACTTCTGGTACTACAAAATTTGGATTTTCTTTTTTAATAATTGATTCAAGTGCATTTGGGTCAGTCATTGATAGAATATGACTCTTGTGAGCGACTTGCATTGCTGGCGCATTTGCATAACGATCTACAGCTATAACTTCAATTCCGAACCTTTGAGCCTCAATAGCTACTTCTTTACCAAGTTCTCCAGAACCTAGTAACATTAATTTTGTTGAAGACTTACTATGTGGTGTTCCTAGAGAAATCATGTTTTACTTCCGATCATAAATATTTATTTTTCTAAAGGATTTTCAGGATCATATTTATACTTTGCAATATTAGGAATAAAGTACCATATACCTGCAACAACAAAAATAGATATAAATCCTCCCATAACCATAGTGTAACTTGCTCCAATTATCGAAGATACTAAAGTAACTTGCACTGTACCTAAGTGGTTTGCTCCCATTGCTGCAAAAGAATGTACACTACTAGCTCGACCTAATAGTTGATCAGGAGTAGTCAGTTGAACGAGTGTTTGTCTCATAACCATACTAATTGAGTCTAATAATCCCAATAGGGCAATAATAATTAAACCTACTATGAATATAGGGTTGATTCCAAAAAGGATAAGGAGAATAGCATACATTAATGTACCTATAAGAACTATAAATCCTTTTCGTGGCCATTTGTTCATATAGAATACTATAAATGTTCCTATTATTCCTCCAATAGAATCTGCTGATGCTAGCATAGCAGTTCCTTGTGCTCCCAAACCATATAGCTTATCTGCAAATACTGGAAATAATTCCCTGTAAAATGAAAAAATCACAACTCCTATATCTAAAAGGTACAGGCCTGGTAATAATCTATGTCGCTTTACAAATCCTAATCCTTCGACAAGAGAAGAAATAGTACCTTTGCGATTTTCTTCCATATTAGGCTCGCCAGATGCTCTAATTAATGCAGGTGATAAAATACTAAAAAAGGCTGTTGTTGATGCAATGAGAAAAGCGCCAGAAGCTCCATATGTTTCATAAACTATTCCGAATAACAATGGAGCAATTACCATAGCGATTTGTCTTGTTGAAACTTGAACGGTGACGCCGTGAGGTAATAATTCTCTAGGTATTACTCTTGGTAACATTGCTGGTCTAGCAGCATTTCCAAGCATTTGTACAATAGTGCAAGCAAACGTAACCGACCATATATGCCAGACTTCTAATTTTTCTGAATAAGCTAGAGAAGCTAAAATGGCCAGTGAAATAAACACTACACTTTGTGTCATAATCATAAGCTTTTTTCTATTTACTCTGTCAGCAAGGGTTCCACCGTATAACGCTAATGGAAGTTGAATTAATTGAATGGCACCCAATGCTCCTACTTTGGCAATTGAACCTGTCTGATCATATATCCATTGTCCGCTAATAAGTAATCGTAGGACCATAGTGATAGATTGAAATGCTAAACCAGACCATAGAAAGGTGTAGTCACGGTGTTTGAAAACTGCCCAAGGTTTTGAATTATTTGAATTATTGTTAATCATAGAGGTTCAAATTTGTATAGTAAACCTGATCATTCTAGCTAATAAAGTTTTAAGAGTTAATACGTTAATTCGTGTATTTATCAGTTTAATAGAAAAAAACTTTGCAGATATCGTTTATTGAATTTTTAAACAAGAAAATTTTTGTATACTATAATGAATACTTGTTAAAAGTAGGGGGGAGTTTATGGCAAATACATATAAACAAATGATAGATGAACATAAGCATATTAATACTACGAAAGCTATGAGAGAGACTGCTTTAGCTTATTTATCTACCTTATCCGCAGATCAAAAAAATAAATCTACTTTTGAATACATGGATGGAGAAAGGCAGTTTTGGTATTATCCACCTATGAATAGGCATGGTTTGGCTTTGAGGGATATGACAGATGATCAACGAAAAGCAGCGATGTCACTTGCTGAAGCTTCTCTTTCTTCAAATGCATACAAATATATGCAACAAATAATTGATCATGAAGCAATATTAGGCCCGATAGAAAAATCAAAAGGGATTATTTCTTTTGTGAGAGATTGTGAATTGTATTATTTTACAATTTTTGGCAACCCTTCAGCGAATGATGAACCTTGGGGATGGCGAGTAGAAGGGCATCACATTTCATTTCACTTTAGCATATGGGGAGACACGGTAATATCTGCAACTCCTTTTTTCCTTGGAGCAAATCCTGCAGAGGTTAAAGAAGGAGATTCAAAAGGATTGAGAATTCTTAATAAGAGAGAAGACTTAGGATTAGAATTATTTAATAGTTTGGATATTGATCAACAAGCAATTGCTAAAATTGCAGATGATCCCCCTTTCGATATTTTAACTTATAATTCCACTAAAGCTGTGTTAATGAAAGAAGAAGGTATATCTGGAAAAGAAATGACTGGTGTTCAACAAGAAATACTACTATCTTTAATTGACGAATATCATTCAGTTTTTCCACAGGATATATACCAAGATAAAATGGAAAACATTCAGTCAAAAGGATTAGATGATATGTATTTTGTATGGGCTGGCGGTAATAAACTGGGCCAGCAACATTATTATAGAATCCATTGTGGTAATTTATTTATTGAATATGATAATCGTCAAAATGATGCAAATCATACACATTCAGTTCTTAGGGATGTAGAAAATGATTTTGCTGAAAATGTGCTACGTCAACATCAATTATTATTCAAAGTTTTATAAGGAGTTTATATGGGATTGCAATTCGGTGTTTTTGATCATATAGAACCAGTTGAAGATGCTTCTTTACAAGATGTATATGAATCAAGACTAGAACAAATACAAAAATTGGATAAAGCTGGTTTTTATTGTTATCACTTGGCTGAACATCATACTCCTGCAGTTCATAGTTTAGCTCCATCACAAAATGTTTTTTTATCTGCAGCATCTCAACTGACTAGCAATATTAAGCTTGCACCATGTGTGTATGTACTACCTCTTCATCATCCACTAAGACTCATTGAAGAAATTAGTATGTTAGATACGCTTTCAAAAGGAAGAATGGAAATAGGCGTTGGTCGTGGTGGAGTTATGGAAGCATTTTTCTGGGGGCAGGAAGCTGATTCTGAAAGTAATTATCAAAGATATCTTGAAACTTTAGAAATTATGAGACGCGGTTTATCGAACGAATATCTTAATTTTCAGGGTGATTTTTATGAGTTTGAAGAGTTACCTATGCGAATGCATTCATTACAAAAACCTTATCCTCCATTATGGTACATGAGAAATGCTGAAACTGCAGCGATGGAAGGAATGAATACTATGGTTGTAGGCTCCTTAGACAGTATTCATAAAGAAGCTGAAAAGTATAAAGAGAAATGGGAAGAATATCAAGGTAAAGGAACTAAAACTTTACAAGGAGAAGATCCCAAAATAGGATTGGTTGTTCATATGACTTTAGCGGAAACTGATGAAGAGGCAATAAAAATAGCACAACCTGCATGGGAACAATATCGTTGGAATTTAGAAGCACCAAGAAGAATGGAAGCAGAAAAACGCAATCTCGATCAGTTTAAATCAAGTAATCCTAATCAATTTGGTTTCGTAGGAGAAAGGCCGAAAAATGCACCTGATCGCGAACTGAGGAAGGATATTTCCGCAGAACTTGAAAAATTTGATGACGGAAAAAAAGTTCAAAATCCTGGACGGTTAGGCGGAGTTGCGATGGCTGGTTCCCCTGCATCAATGATGGAATATATGGACGAATATATACAAAGCGGCGCGAACTATTTTGTGTGCTCATTTCAATGGGGGTCTATTTCTAATAAAGAAGCAGAACAAAGTATCGAATTATTCATTAATGAAGTAATGCCTAAATATGCTTAAATTTGTTCAATAATTGAGTCTGAAAGTGAATTAATTTGATCTGCTACTATTTGTGAGTCTTCTTGAGGAAGAAAATGACTGCAATGGTTATATTGAAAATCCTCTGCATTTGGAAATTCCTTCCAAATTTCTGGCCATGTCACAGAGTCACGAAAAGGTTCTCCTGTAGGATTAGGTGTAGTCCCTTGTTTTCTAGAACGTAATATTTTTACTGGGCATTCAATCTTTGCAATATTATCCAATACCGAAGGACTAATATAAGCACCATACATGCTAGCTTCTATTGGAGGAGGACAAGTTAGATGATAGGTTTCTTCTCCTTCATCTTTTACAAGTCCATGGGTACAATAATCTTGTAATGCTTCTTCTTCCCAATTTGCAAAATTAAAATGTGTTCTTAAACGGTCAACCATTTGTTGAGGTGAATCCCAGCTATTTCTTCTTTTTGCCGAAGGATGAGTTCCAGGCATTTTGGGTCTTTTCGAGGTTTCTTCATATCTTTGTCGATTAAATAAGCTTGGGTCGCACAAAACTAATCCGCCAAAACGATCTGGGATTAATCCTGCTACCCTTGTGATAATATACCCACCCATTGAGTGTCCAACCCCAATAACATTTTTTAGGTTCATTTTTTCGATTAATGAAATAATATCAGGTGCAAAAGATTCCCAAGGGTAGGGGGGTGGGGATTTTGTACTATAGCCATGCCCTCTAAGATCTAAAGATATAACGTGTTTGTTATTTAGTTTTCTAATAACATTATCCCAAATTCTGCCGTGGAATCCTGTTGCATGACAGAATAAGATAGGAGGGCCATCGCCTTCCCACTCATATGCGCAATAGGTAAGGTTTTCATTTATATCGACAAAAATAGATTTTGGGTTATCTTGCATAGTTATATTCCAATATTGTTTTAGGTAGTAAGGTCGCGGTTTTTAAATATTGCTATTGATAGAGATACAACAATTAATGATAGCCCGCTAACAACTAGGAGTTCTGTTATATCAATACTTGTATTACTAGTGTCAATAGAAGAATAGTATTTAAATAAAGATAGATTATTAGTTGATTCTAATACTTCAGGTAAAAATTTATGAAATCCGTTCCATAGATACGAGACTATTGTTATAAGAAAACTTAAGCCTAAAGTCAGGCCTTTATTCCCAGTAATTGCACCTATAGCAAAACTAATTGCTGTATATCCGATAGCTAACGTGAAAACTTCAAATCCTGCACTGATAATTACAGATGATTGTAGACTATTCATCTCAAATGAATTTTTAAATAAAATAACGGTAAGTGTATAGAGTGATGAAATCACAATCATTCCTAAAAGGATTGCAATGAATTTCTCAATAGCTATTTGTACTCGAGAAATTGGTGTTGTTACTAGTAATTCTAAAGTTCCATTACTTTCTTCACCAGCAATTGAATTAACTGCATTTATAATTCCATAAATAATTAGTATGAATGGAAGCATTAATCCATATACTTCGATATTTAACCATCCAGCTGGGGTGGAAATACCAACGTCAGAGGAACCACCATAGAAAAGAGCTTTCATTTCTTCAGGAAGCGCATCCATTAGGTCATTAAAACCTTCACCCGCTTCTTGCACTGCAGGATACATTGTCATGACAAGGAAAACCAAAAGTACAGTACCGAGGTTCCAGTAAATTAAGGAACGCTTTTGATCATATATTACTTTAGTTAATATTCTAGATAACATTTTTATTTTCTCTCGTAGTAGTTCATAAATAGATCTTCTAATGAGGGTTCTTCACTAATTATGTTAAGAACTTCGTATTTACTTATTTCTTTGATTACTGAATCAAGTGATCCAGTAACATTTAATTTTATTGAGCTATTTTCTGAGTCAATTTTTTGTACATTTCCCATAGTATCAAAGAGGGTAGTTGGAGGAGCGCTCTTAAATTCAATTTCAATGGTTTTAATAGCATTTGATTTTAATACTTCTAGTTCTTCTTCAACAATTAATTCACCCTCTTTTATAAATCCTACAGTTTCAGCAACTTTATCAATTTCTGAAAAAATATGAGATGAAAGGAAAACAGTTGCTCCGTTATTTTTTGATTCTTGGACCAACTCAATTGTAGTTTGCTGCAAAAATGGATCTAAACCACTCGTTGGTTCATCGAGAATTAATAATTCAGGTTTATGCATAAAAGCTAGAACTAATCCAAATTTTTGCTTATTGCCCTTAGATAAAGTTTTTATTTTTTTTGTCGGCTCACAATTTAATCTTTCGACTAGTTCATTGACATAGTTCCAATCAGTTATCTTTTTTAAGTTACCAAAAAATTTTAGTAATTCATTCCCAGTTAATTTATCATACATTGATAATTCACCAGGTAGATATCCTATTTTGTTAAACATTCCAATATTTTTTTGTGTGGGTTGCTGCCCCAATACGCTTACTGTGCCTTCAGTGGGGTTGAGCATGCCAAGCAGTGTACGAATTGTTGTCGTTTTGCCGGCTCCATTTGGTCCAATAAATGCATATATTGTATTTGTATTGACTTCAAGATTTAATGAAGATAAAGCTTTGAATTTACCATAATATTTAGTAAGATTTTCAATTTTAATTGCGCTTGCCATGTTCTCATTTCCTATCCTCGATAAAGTCTATAAGATTTTCGATCACTAAGCAATATCGACCTAATTTATGATAATGTTCTTTGTAGTACAATAGTGAAAATATATAAAAAGGACGACCATGTGATAGTTTTATTTCAAGTAGGTTTAGGTGGAGCTTTAGGGGCAATCTCTCGTTATCTATTAGCGACATATATAGAATCATGGGGATATAACAACCAAGTATCAATTTTTGTTGTTAATATTTTAGGAGCCTTGGTTGCTGGTTTTTGTATAACAACATTAGAGTTAAATGTTGAATCTAAGTTTTTTCAAACATTTTTTATAGTTGGATTCTTAGCATCATTTACAACTTTTTCAACAATAGCCGTTGCTACTGATCAACTATTTATTCGTGGGCAATATTTAATAGGATTTATGAATATCACAGGGAATATATTTTTTGGGCTACTAGCTGGTTTAATTGGTATATTGGTTGCTAGAGCTATAAATTAATATCTTACTGGCAAGGTATGTATATTACCTTTTTGGTTGGATTTAATATCCTCAGAATACGATGATGAAGAGTGAGATAAATTAATACCACAACTACTACAGTATCTCTTTAAAGTGAGAGGGAATCTTATAACATTATCGCAATTGAGACAGAGTGTAGGAATTTCCCAGTCTCTGCCTTCGTTGATCCATTCTTCATGACTTTGCTTGTGTTTGCCACGTCCATGGACAACACTACAACTTAGTCCACCATGTTGTTCTTCAAGGGATCGTTTGTCGTAAGGTTCTTTATCATCGATGTCTAATGAAGCTCCACACCAGTAACAAAAACGTTTACCTCGTGGAGGATGTCCACATATCCTGCAATTTTCAAATGAGAATTGAAACGGCTCTATCTTGTACATAGATTATCCAATTTAGATCGTAAGTTTTAGGTTATTATATAGCTATTATATAAATATGCCAAATTCTAATATTTATTGACTATTTATTTCTTTTGAGTAAATTAGGAAATAAACTTGGGGTTTTGGATATATATTTGTTGTATTTAGGTTTAGTATTGATGAGTTCAGATTCTAACATAGATACCCCTGAAATTTTTATCATGATGAATGTTAGTAATAGAGGGCTAATCAAACTTAGATATCCATATTCAGAAGAGAGTCCAATAATTCCAATGCCAAACCACAATACTATTTCTCCAAGATAGTTAGGATGTCTAGAATATTTCCATAATCCGGTATCCAAAACAGTTTCTTTATTAGTTGATGATGAGTGGTTTTTCTTAAAAATATACATCTGAGCATCAGCTATACCTTCAGTTAGCAGCCCTGTGAAGAAAATAGAAACTCCAATAAAATCAATTATAGTTAATGAAGAAGGATTGTTATCACTAAATATAACTATCATAGGTAAAGAAATGATACACATTATGCCGCCTTGTAAGAGAAATACTTTAAAGTAGCTTGTAAGCCAATATATATCCCCAGCATTTTGTCTAAATTTTTGATATCTCCAATCCTCAGGTTTGTTAGCATTTCTTATAGCTAAATATCCTGAGAGTCTTGCTCCCCATATAGTTACGACTATAAGAATTAATAATTGACGAATAGAATTAATTTCAAAGTAAAGTGAATTTGTTATTGCTATAACTATAAAACCTAGTCCCCATACAATATCAACAATAGATGAATCTTTAAGATAAATACTAATTATCCATGCTAGGGTAACTACTGTTAGACCAGTTACTGCAGTAACTGTAATACTTTCCATCATGTCTATACCATTATATTGTTGTTTTAATATTAGAAATTGATAATAATTTTATTTACAATATTATTGTATCAATTTATTAGTAATTAAATAAAGAGGAAGAGGTAAATCATGGCAACTTATTTAGTGGGGGATGTTCGTGTGCGCGAGCCTGATAAATACAAAGAATACCTGGTCGAAGTTCCAAAAATTGCTGCAAAACATGGGGGTAAATATTTGGTTCGAGGTGGAGAACTTACTTTAAATGAAGGGGATTGGGCACCAACAAGAATGGTAATAATTGAATTTCCTACAAGAAAAGATGCTATGAATTTTTATGAAGGAGCTGAATATGCTCCCTGGAAAAAAATTAGAAATATGTATGCGGATTCTGATCTTGTTTTTGTAGATGGCGTGTAATATTACACATCATGATTTTAAATTCATATTTCCCATCTAGCTTGTTTCATTACAAAATGGTATTTTAATTGAACAATTGTTTTAAATTTATTAAAAGAGTATTTAAATATAAAAAATCATAGGAAGGTAAATATGGACGCTGGAAATTTATTAGGTTTCATGTTTGTTCCAGGTGCTATTGGTGTTGTGGGTGCTTTAGCTGCAGCAGCTTGGAGGGTCCAAAGCGCAACCTCAGCTAGAAAAGATGTTGAAATTAATCGGTTAAAACAACAACTTGAAGACCTTCGGGCTATTAGTGAGGAACGAGTAAAATTGGCTTCTGAGCAATCAAAAGCTGCCGAGCAAAGACTTCAAGAACAACTAAATCAAGAGGTTGTTAGAGAAGAGCAAGTTGTTGAAGAACGGAAACGTTCAGCAATATCGGAAGGATGGAGATTAGGAATTTCTATTTTTGCTGGAGCGTTATTAATTGGGAATATAATGTTTTTCGGTAGTTTAATATTTGGTTCAGGAGTGTCATTTGAAGCTACTTCTACTGAAACCAGTCAAATTAGTGATTCCGGAGAAGAAATAGGGAAAGGTATCTCTATTGTCTCTCCAGCTGAAGGAACAGAAGGTTTAGGTAGAGTTGCTGTTCTTGTAGCTAGTTTTAATATTTATGTCATGAGTAATTTAGTCGTACTTCTTGGAATAGTTTTGGCCGGAGTGATGATATTTTTGGCTTATAAAAAGACTCCAGAAGTTGAAGCAGAAACTCTTGATTTACTAGCTGCTAGCAGCCCAAAGAAATCGCGTTTTTCTTTGCCATTCGGTGGTAAAAAAGATGATTCCAAACCTGTTGCTGAACAAACTTCGACTTCTGATCCTGCTCCTGTTGTTGAACCCACACCGACTACAACAGAACAAGAAAAATCAGAAAATTAAAATTATTACATATAAGTAAATATCGTTAATATAATACTATGTTTGATCACGATATTATCATCATAGGTTCAGGTGTTTCAGGTTTATCCTGTGCCAAAATTTTGAATGACAATAATAAAAAATTTGTTCTTTATGAATCACAAACTCAAGTTGGTGGGCGCATGTCCACGGATCTTGTAGGTGAACACAAACTTGATAGAGGGTTTCAAGTTTTTATCAAAGGATATCCTTTATATGAAGGTGTATTTGATGTTGATCAACTTTCTTTACATTCTTTTCTACCTGGGGCACTAATTCGCCTGAATAATCGTTTTTATAAGGTGGTAGATCCATTTAGAAATATTATTGAAGGTTTTAAATCCATTTTTACACCTATTGGTTCATTACTAGATAAATTAAAAATATTAAAACTTCGTATAAGTTTGTTGTTAAAAACATCGGGTAATTTAAAGAACAATATTTCTACATATAATTATTTGAAAAAAAATGGTTTTAGTGAAGAAATGATTAATAATTTCTTTGTTCCTTTTTTTGGTTCAGTTTTATTAGATAAAGATTTATCTACGGTAAAAAGTACTTTTGAAACGGTATATAAAGCAATGTCTTCAGACAATATATGTTTACCAGAAAATGGTATTGTGGATTTCCCAAAAAGCATATATAACCAATTGCCAAAAGATCAATTTTGTTTTAATGCAGAAGTGATAGCTATAGACAATCATGTGGTTACATTCGCAGACGGTTCTTCAACATCTTCTAAATCAATTGTAATCGCAACAGACGCTACCACTGCTTCAAATCTTACTCAATCATTTGAATCTCCACTCTATTGCGGCACTACTTGTTTGTATTTCGTTACATCTAGTCAATTAATAAAAGAACCGATGATTATCACTAATGCTGGAGAGGGTTTTATAGATACCATATGTTGTTTGACCAATGTGAATCATTTGTACTCTTCCCAAAATCTGATATCGGTAAACGTAAATAAAATTATACCTGACATTACGCACGATGAAATTGTTGATTCTATAAAATTAGAACTACGATCTTGGTTTCCTAAAATTGATTTTGATTTTATAAAGTTATATGAAATTCCAAATGCACTACCCAAGCATACTCCGTCAGAATTTAATAGAATGAGAAACATACCACAAGGAGAGAATGGTGTGTATTTTTGCGGTGATTATTTATATGGTGCTTCAGTTAATGACGCTATAAAATCTGGTTTAGAAACAGCTGAAATTTTATTGTCCTTAGATTAGGGTTTGCATGTATCAATGACAAGTTTTGTCGAATCGATTATTGGTCTTGCTGCAACTACTCTTACTATAGCAGTATCTAATCCTTCAGATAGTTTTATAAAATGGTCTTTTGCTCCATCTGGTGCCCCGAAATATCCAACTTTGAGAGCCAATTCATCAGGGAAACTATCTATAAGTTTATCTTGACTTGCTCCTTCTGATCGCATTGTATCTAATTTATTCAATTCTTCAGCAAAACCCATACGTTCAAAATGTCCTCTGTATCCCATTCTTTTTTCTGAAGGGCTTGCATTTGGACTTCCAAGAGCATACCCTAACATAGATTGAATAAAAGCTTTTCTTGCAAGATCTACATCATTATCAATACACATACGTATATACTGGACAACTTTTATCTCATCAGGATTTCTGTTATTTTTTTCTGCTTCTGTTTTAATTATCTCTCTGCTCCAGGCAATCTGTTCTGTAGAACACCAATTTAATGCAATGCCATCGGCTAATTTTGCCCCAACACCGAGCATTTTAGGTCCTAAGGCGGCAAGATATATTGGTGTAGGATATTCATTTCCAGTACCTAAATTTGCGTTGTGTAGGCTTACAGTATCACCAGTATAGTTAACTGTTTGATTGTGTACTAATGGTTTAATTATAGAAAGATAATCTGTCATTAAACTCAAGACAGAAACTTTACTCAATCCTAAAGAATTTCTTGTAGCTTCTCTGTAAACTCCGCCTGAACCAATTCCAAGAATAAATTGTCCATGTGTTCTTTTGGAAATAGTAGAGGCGGTCATTGCCAAGGCAAATGGACTTCGTAAGTTTACTGGTGAAACGCCGATTCCTGTACTTAAACCAGCATCTGTATGCTCTCTTGTGGCATTCCATCTTTCCAAGCATAAAACAAAACTATCATATACTCGATGTTCCGGTGTCCAAATGCTAGTATACCCATATTGTGAAGCATATTTACTCATTTCTAGGTCTTGGTCATAACTAATTCCTAAGCTAGTATCTAGTCCAATTCCATATTCCATTATTGCCTCTTTTCTATGAATTGTTGAATATCTACATGGTTTTATAGTATGGTAGATACTCTGTTCATTGCCCGATAGTGTAGCGGTAGCACGTCAGCCTTTGGAGCTGAAATCCCTGGTTCGAATCCAGGTCGGGCAGCATTTTAACTCTCGATACAGTTTAAACGCTGTAATAAGTCTTCAGCCCACAATTCAAGTAAATGCCACATATCCTTTCCGCAGTGAGGACATTCTGTGTCACCAAATCTTAAGCGTGTAGCACAATTATTACAACTAAATGTTTCAGAAATTTTGTTTACAATTATCATTGAATGATTTGAGGATTTTTCCATGTTTCTATTATCTAGATTTATGATTTTAGGGGTTTTATAAATTCATGTAGTCGCTTGCAGGAAGTGTGTCAAGTTCTTCTTCTCTCGATTCATTTCTTCCAGTAATCTCTCGATATTCTGTGACATCTTGATTGCACGATGGACAAAATATAGTTTCCGACGATGTTAACATCATGTTTTCTTTTTTTACCGAAATTGTTTCTATTTTTGCCCTACATTCGTTTTTAGAGCAAAATATATTAATTTCTATTTCATCTCCAGCCATTTTGCCACCTAAAGATAAGTTAATTTATATAAACACTTACTTAATATACCAAAATATAAAAAACTTAACATCTGAAAAGGTCATTCATTTAATATCTGATTTACATATAAATAGTAATCAAATGAGTTTAATGTTACTATTTATTTGGAGTTAATATGAAAAATATTGGTGTTGTTTACAATAATTTAATACAAGGTACTAAAGAGGTAGCAAGAGATTTGAGTGAAAAATTTCAGTCAAAGTCTATAGGTTTCGTTTGTGATTTGGAAAATCTACCTGCAAATTCTGATGTAAATGTTTTGATAGTTGTAGGTGGAGATGGAACAATATTAGCAGCTGCGCATAAGGTATATAACTCAGAAACATCTATTTTAGGTGTTAATATGGGGACCTTGGGTTTCATGACTGAACTTAATGTCGAAGAGGCACTTTTAAATATTAACGACGAATTTATAGACCATACCCATATTGAAGAACGAAGTATGGTAGAGGCTGCAATAGTTCATTTCTCTGAAGACACTTCATCTAATTTTACCTTTCTTGCACTAAATGAAATAGTGGTAGGGAGTGGATCTGTTGCAAAGATGGCCCGAATTGAAGTTAAAGTAGACGGTCAATGGCTAACTGAATATAGGTCTGATTCCGTTATTGTTTCTACAGCGACAGGCAGCACAGGGTATTCATTATCAGCCGGCGGTCCAATATTGTATCCAACCTCTTCTGATATATTATTACAACCTGTTGCAGCTCATTTGGGTTTTGGTAGCGGTTTGGTTTTACCATCAAATAGTTTAGTTGAACTTAAAGTCATTTCAAATGGTTCTGCAGCAATTAGTGCTGATGGTATTGTTACGAATAAACTTACAAAAAACGATAAAGTTTTAGTTAAATTGAGTGATAAAAAAGTTAAATTTTTGCGCCGAAGCAAATCTTTTCATAGTTATCGCAATATTATGAAATTTTTTGGTATGAATGATTCATCAAATTAGATTGGGGTAGATTTTGGATGAGAAAACCATATCTAGTAAATTGATTTATGATGGTGAAGTTATCAAAATGAAAGTTGATACTGTTAAATTAACTAACGGTATCATTACCACACGAGAGATAATAAATCACAATGGTTCTGTAGCTATAGTTGCTCTTGATAATGATAAAGTCTCACTACTTATGGTGAGACAATATCGAAAAGCGGTTGAAGAAGCAATATTAGAAGTTCCTTCTGGAACTTTGGAGTTAGATGAAGATCCTTTGGATTGCGCTTATAGAGAACTGGAAGAAGAAACAGGCTACATTGCAAAACATATGGAAAAAATTGGTTCTATTATGATAAGTCCTGGTTTTCTAAACGAAAAAACAGATATATATTTTGCAAAGGATTTAACATTTAGCAATATCAATCTAGATGAAGATGAGATTTTGCTGGTAGAAAAATATTCTATTAAAGAAATACTTGAACTGATAAATAGAGAAATTGTAACTGATGCTATGACTATTGCTGCAATGCATTATGCTATTCAGAAGGGCAAAATTTCTATATAAGATTTTTATTTTTCATGTTAGAATAAAGTTAGTGTGTTTTTTGATTAATAAACAAAAGTGATCTGGAGATTAATATGGCAGTATATCAACACGATGTTTTAGTAGTGGGAGCTGGTCTTGCTGGTATGAGAGCTACCTTAGCTGCTCAAGAAGCTGGTGCAGATGTAGCAATGATTACTAAAGTCCATCCTGTACGTAGTCATTCTAATGCAGCTCAAGGCGGTATAAATGCTGCCCTTGAGAGTCGTGGTGATGATTGGGATGACCATGCATATAACACTGTGAAGGGTAGTGATTATCTAGGAGACCAAGATGCAATAGAAATTATGTGTCAAGAAGCTGGACCTGCAGTTGTTGAACTTGAACATATGGGTGTTGTATTTAATCGAGATGAAAACGGGCGATTAGGTACTAGGCATTTTGGTGGACAGGAAGTGGCACGAACATTTTTTGTAGCAGATATTACTGGGCAGGCTCTTTTGCATGCCTTATATGAACAAATTATGAAATATAATCCACGTGTGTATGAAGAATGGTTTGTAACCTCTCTTGTAGTTGAAGATGGTAAATGTTGTGGAGTAGTAGCTTTAGAGCTAATGACAGGGCAAATACATCTAATAAAAGCTAAGGCAGTAATACTAGCTACTGGAGGTACAGGAAGATGTTTTGAACCTAGCACAAATGGCCTCGTAGTTACTGCTGATGGTCAAGGTTTGGCTTATCAAGTAGGAGTTCCTCTTATGGATATGGAAATGGTTCAATATCATCCTACTACACTCAAAGGTAATGGGGTATTAATGACAGAGGGTGCTCGAGGAGAAGGCGGTTATCTTCTTAATTCCGAAGGTGAAAGATTCATGAAGACATATGCTCCAAATTTTATGGAGCTTGCTTCGAGAGATGTAGTTTCAAGATCTGAACAAACTGAAATTAATGAAGGTAGAGGAATTGATGGTTGTGTTCTTCTTGATTTGAGACACCTAGGTCGAGAATTGATTGAAACAAAACTTGCATATATTAATGAAGTTGCAATGGATTTTGCTAATGTAAATTTGGCTGAAGAACCATGTCCGATACGACCAGGTAATCATTACGAAATGGGAGGAATAAAAACTGATGTCCATGGTGTAACTAGTATGCCTGGATTGTATGCAGCCGGAGAATGTGCGAATGTTAGCGTTCATGGTGGAAATAGACTGGGTGCAAATTCTTTACTAGATACCGTTGTATTTGGTAAAAGAGCAGGGATCCATGCGGCAGATTATTCTAAACAAATCGAACAAATTAATGTTCCTGACTCTATAGTTTCTCTAGACGAAGGCAGAATTAAATCCTTTTTTGATAAAAAAGATAATACAGATACTCCAGCAACGATTAGATTAGCCATGGGGCAAGCTATGAACGAAGGAGTTGCAGTTTTTAGAGATGAAGAAGGAATGCAAGCAGCATATAAAACTATTTTAGAATTAAAAGATAGATATAAGCGATTAGGTGTTCATGATAGTGGGAAAATATTTAATACTAACTTATTATTTGCATTTGAATTAGGTTTTATGCTAGATACTGCAGAAACTATTTGTGTAAGTGCTTTGGCTAGAAAAGAAAGTAGGGGAGCACATTACAGAACTGATATGCCTGAACGTGATGATGAAAATTGGATGAAACATATTTTAGTACAAAATACAGGCGAAGATATGCCTGCAGTAGATTTCTCTCCAGTTACTATCACTCGTTGGGAACCACAGATTAGGAGTTATTAATATGAAAGTAAAATTAGATGTTGGTCGTTTTAATCCTGAATCTGAAGGAGATAAAAGTTTTCGACAGGAATTTGATTTAGAAGTAGAAGAATATTACACCGTTTTAGATGCTTTAATGCAAGTTAGAGATTATGAAGATCCTTCCCTTGCTATGAGATGTTCATGTAGAGCTTCTATTTGTGGATCTTGTGCGATGAAAATTAATGGGACATCTGGTTTAGGGTGTAACACAAAAATTGTGGACGTTATAAAGAAAGATGGTTCGGTAAAAGTCGACCCTGCTGGTAATTTACCAGTAGTGAAAGATTTAGTAGTAGATATGCAACCTTTTTGGAGTAAGGTTCGAGAGATAAAACCTTTTTTACAAACTAAAGGTCCTGAACCTGAAGATGAATATATTGCACCACAACAAGCTATGCTAGATTTAGTAAAACCGGTTGGTTGTATAATGTGTGGAGCATGTGTTTCTGATTGTACAGTTCTTGAAGTTGATAGTAATTTTATAGGTCCTGCAGCATTAGCAAAAGCTTCACGTTTTATAGACGATCCTCGTGATGAAATGAATTCAGAACGCTTTGCTCAACTTAATCAATATACAGGCGTATGGGATTGTACAAGATGTATGGCTTGTGTTCAAGTATGTCCGAAGGGTGTTGCTCCTATGGATCGCATAATGTCTATTAGAGACCAAATAATAAATGCTGGAATAAAGAATACTAATGGTGCAAGGCATGCTGAAGGATTTGCATCTATTGTGAAAAAATATGGGACATTGGATGAAACTCAGTTAGTTATTAAAACATTTGGTGTCTTCAATCCTATTGTTGCATTAAAGAACATTAAAGCATTATTTGGTTTATTGCCTGTTGCTTTTAGAGCATTGAGAAAAAATAAACTACCACCGGTATTCCATCATAAGATTGCTGGAGTTTCATACATAAAAAATATATTTAAGAAATTGGGTGCATAAGATGAAAGTTGCTTTTTATCCAGGTTGTGTTTCAAAGGGCGGATGCCCTGAATTGTATCCTGCCACTTTGAAAATTTGTGAAAAATTAGGAATTGAATTAGATGAACTTGAAGGCGCATCATGTACTGGTTCTGGCGTACTTCAAGAGAAAGATAGATTGCTTGGTGATGTTTTAAACGCACGTACATTTGCAATGGCAGAACAAAAAAATCTTCCTATAATGACCATTTGTTCAACATGCCAAGGTGTAATGGCTCAAGCAAATAAACGTTTAACAGATCCTGATAATCCACAGTATTTAGAAGAGGTTAATACATTTCTAAAAGAAGAAGGACTTGAATATAAAGGTACAACTGTAATTAAACATATTTTATGGATATTAGTAGAAGATTTCGGTGTGGAACATGTAAAATCTCTATTTGTTAGAAAATTGAGTGACTTAAAAATCGCACCTTTCTATGGATGTTATATTGTAAGACCCTCTTGGGCTTTAGATTTTGAAGATAATCCTGATCGACAGCAATCACTAGAAATATTAATCGAAGCTGTAGGAGCTGAAGTTGTAGACTTTGAAGGTAAGACTCGTTGTTGTGGATTTCCTATTTTAACGATAAATGAAAAGAATTCTGTATCGATGGTTGCCAAACATACATCAACTGTTCAAGAATTAGGTGCAGACGCTATGGTAACCCCTTGTCCTCTTTGTCATCTAAATTTAGACGGATATCAACCTAAAGCAAGAAAACAATCAGGAGTTTCAATACATATGCCGATATTGCATCTCCCACAAATGATAGGAATTGCTTTAGGGTTTAGCCCTAAAGAGATGGGATTAGAACGACATATAGTTTCGACAGAAGCTATCAATAAGGTTCTTAAAGAAACTAACGCTGTTTAGTCACGTAGCTTTGATGCAGAATATGAGAAAGCTTTAATTGTTTTTTCTATATCCTCATCTGTTAAAGCCAATGACATATACAACTTGTTCCCTGGTTTCAGTATCCCTTGATTCAACATTAAATTATTGAATTTACTTAATAGGGCACTATTCCCTGTGGCGAGATCACGGTAGTTATTTATTTCTTTATTGGTAAATACAATATCAAATACCGTATTGTCCCCAGTAATCTGTGCTTCTATTTCATATTGTTGCATGGAGTCTGCTAAAGCTTTTTTGAGCTTAGTACCAATTTCATGCAGTCTATTATAAGCAGAAGGATCTTTTAATTGTTTTAATGTAGCTAAACCAGCAACAGCTGCAATAGGGTTTCCATTTAGGGTACCAGTTTGCGGAATATAGTTGTTTTGATGTAACGCACCATCATAGTGTTCCATAATTTCTTTTTTCCCAGCCACTGCTGCAAGTGGAAAACCACCTCCGACAATTTTGCCAAATGATGCCAAGTCAGGAACTACGCCAAAGAATTCTTGAGCACCTCCGTATGATAGTCTGAACCCAGTAACAACTTCATCAAAAATTAAAGGTATATTATATTTGATCGTTAATTCTCTCAACTGTTTTAGAAACCCTTCAGTTGGGGAAATAATTCTTTGTACTGGTTCAACAATAACTGCAGCTATATTATCTTTTTCTTTTTTGATAATAGATTCAGTGGTTTCAATATCATTGTATGGGGCAATTAAAACTGTTTCAGCTATTACTTTTGGTATTCCAGCTGAGTCAGGTTCAGGTTCTGGGAATTCTTTATCTAAAGTTGGAACTTGGCTCATGAGAGCATAATCATGGGAACCATGGTAGCCACCCTCAAATTTTAATATCTTATCTTTGCCAGTATATGCTCTTGCAACACGTAAACATTGGAATGTAGCATCAGTACCACTAGTGGTGAATCTTATCATTTCAGCGCAAGGTACTGCTGAACATACTTCCTCAGCTAACTCAATGATAGATTCGTTGTTTAGGAAGAATGTAGAACCTTTTTCCATTTGCGTTTGTACAGCTTTAACAACAGATTCATTTGCATGTCCAAGTATCATTGGGCCAGAACCAATAAGGTAATCTATATACTCGTTTCCACTTAAATCATATATCTTCGAACCTTTGCCATGACTTACAATAAAGCCCTGCTCAAACTTACTCGACATGTTGCCGAGATTACCAGCAGGCATGTATTTATTAGCTAATTCTTCTGATATTTGTTCCTGTTTACTTTGTGGTTTTCTGTTATACATATTACTAAGTTACTATTGCTTGCTCATTACGTCAATAAGTTCTTGGACTGCATTAGCTGATGCATTGAGGCTTGATTGTTCTTCATTGGACAGTTCAATTTGAATTATTTCTTCTATTCCTGATGCCCCAATCTTTACTGGAACACCAACATATAAGTCATTGATTCCATATTCTCCGGTCAAATAGGCAGCACAAGGTAATATTCTATGCTGGTCTAATATAATTGAATCAACCATTTCTGCAACGCCTGCAGAAGGTGCATAATAAGCAGAACCAGTTTTGAGAAGAGACACTATTTCAGCTCCTCCGTCTTGAGTTCGTTTGATTATTTCGTCTAATTTTTCTTTTGAAATTAGTTCACTAACCGGTACACCTCCAACAGTTGTGTAGCCAAGAACAGGAACCATAGTATCTCCGTGTCCACCTAGGACATATGCTTGAATATCTCGTATGGAAACATTCAATTCTTGAGCTAGAAAAGTTCTGAATCTTGCTGTATCAAGTACACCAGATTGGCCTATAACTTTTTCGCGTGGAAGACCACTCGATTGATATACCCTTTGGGCCATAGCATCTAGGGGATTAGTAACAACAATAATTATGGTATCGGGAGAATATTTTACTATTTCTGATGTGACTGAATCCATAATTTTCATATTTGTAAATAGTAAATCATCTCGGCTCATTCCTGGTTTTCTTGCAACACCTGAAGTTATTACTACAATATCTGAATTACTAGTATCTTTATAATCGTTTGTGCCTATTACTTGTGCATCGCTTCCGACTACGGGGCCTGATTCAAGCATATCTAGAGCTTTACCTTGAGGTAAACCTTCAACGATATCAATCAATACTACATCTGCATACTGTTTTTCAAAAATTCTCTGAGCAGTTGTTGCACCAACTTGGCCAGCGCCAACTATAGAAACTTTCTTTCTCATCCATTTCCTCACTTGTGTTTATTTATTTATTTAATTAGACAAAAAAGGCATAAAGGTAGTCTAATTATAAGATATCTGCTCTATTGTGTTGGAGTAATTATATCCTTAACATAGGTTGTATCACAGAGGAATATTACCATGCTTTTTAGGTGGAGTCGAGTCACGTTTATTTTGTAACATTTCAAGTGCTTTTATGATTTTTGGACGAGTTTCGATGGGATCAATGATATCATCAATATAACCTCGCCCAGCTGCCAAATATGGGTTAGCCCATTTATTCCTATATTCTTGTACAAGTTGAGAACGTAGTTCGTCAGGATTTTCACTTTTAGAAAGAGCAGCTCTTTGTAAAATATTAACAGCACCTTCTGGCCCCATAACTGCTATTTCAGCAGATGGCCATGCATAGTTAATATCTGCTCTTAAATGTTTACTACCCATAACTAAATATGCGCCACCATAAGCTTTTCTTGTAAGAATTGTTATTTTGGGGACAGTGGCTTCAGCATAAGCATATATCAATTTGGCTCCATGCCTGATAATTCCTCTATGCTCTTGATCTAAACCTGGTAAAAATCCTGAAACATCAACTAGAGTTATGACAGGTATGTTGAAACAATCGCAGAATCTAACAAATCTTGCAGCTTTTTCGGAAGCATCAATATCTAAAACACCAGCTTTAATCATTGGCTGTTGGGCAACAATACCTACAGATTTTCCGTTCATTCTAGCCAATCCGATAATAATATTTTCTGCAAACTTTTCCTGTATTTCCATAAAGTCACCATTATCAATAATTCTGGCAATTATTTGTTTCATATTGTATGGTTTGACATGATCATCAGGAACAATATTTTGTAGCTCTGGGTCCATTCTATTAATATCATCAATTGCACCATTATTAGGTACGTCATCCATATTGTTTTGAGGAAGAAAGCTTAATAATCTTCGAACTTGTTCTAAACATTCTTGTTCTGAGGAATAAGCAAAGTGAGCAACACCACTAGTAGTTGCGTGGGTAGATGCTCCCCCAAGCTGTTCATGAGTGACAACCTCACCAGTTGCAGCTTCAACAACTGAAGGTCCAGTTATATACATTTGGCCAATTTCTTCAACCATAAAAATGAAGTCCGTTATTGCTGGAGAATATACTGCTCCTCCAGCACAAGGACCTAGTACAACGGAAATTTGTGGTACAACACCTGAGGCCAGGGTATTTCTTAGAAATATATCTCCATAACCTGCAAGGCTTACTACTCCTTCTTGTATCCTTGCACCTCCAGAATCAGTTAAACCGATAACTGGAGCACCATTTTTAATTGATAGATCCATTACTTTGCAAATCTTTTCTGCAGAAGCTTCTGATAGAGACCCTCCAAATACGGTAAAGTCTTGTGCATAAACATAGGTTAATCTCCCGCCAACTTTGCCAAATCCAGTGACTACGGAGTCTCCATCATATTTTCTACCTTCTGGGCCCGTGTCGCCGGACCAATGTGTTACAAATGGGTCTAGTTCTTCGAAAGTGTCAGGATCGAGAAAAAAATCTATTCGCTCACGTGCAGTTAGTTTACCTTTTTCGTGCTGACTTGCAATTTTATTTCTTCCACCACCGCGTTTCCCTCTTGCTCTTCTCTTATGCAAGTCTTCTAAACGCTGTTCGTTTTGTTTTTCTATAGCCATAGCAACCTCAAGAAAAGTTATTTCTATTCAAACGGTGAGATGCTAACAAATAAACAACAAACTAGCAAGTCAATAAAACTTTATTTTGCTGATATTATTTAACAATAACTACCCATGTACTTATCAAGAGCTATATTATTTGCATTAAACCTTCAAATAGGAGTCTTAATGCCAAAATTGTAAGGACAATGTTAAAGGCTTTTGAAAATACTTTTTCTGGCATCCAGAAAAGAATAATCTTACCTGACCATGTTCCAATTATCCCAAAAATAATCATACCAATTATTAAAGGGATATAATTGGAAAAGGAAAATCCCAATAATCCAAAAGTTATAATTTTCACACCATGCTTCCACGTCATAAATGCTGCATGTGTCGCTACTGTTGATTTTCTTTCTTTTGTAATTGCACGGATAAATGGGGCAATTATTGGACCTGTTCCACCTACAAACATTGTTACAAATGATGAAAATGCACCAAGCCCAATGAATTTTATATTACTTGCTTTAACATTTTTTGCAATTGGTCCATAAAGGGAATATAGAATAAATACCCCAATAAATGATTGAAGTAAATATTTGGGTAAATCAACAATTATTTGGCCTCCAATAGCCACGCCTATAATAGTTCCTATGATAAATGGAGCCATATAAGCAACTGTTATGTGTCGCCACAACATTAATGCTCTAGATATATTTGAACTCATTTGTATTACAGCATGGATAGGTATGATTACTAATGGATTCATAAATGAAACCATTATAATAATTAACATTGCTCCACCACCCAGCCCAAAAGAGGCAGTAATTGTTGAAGTGAAAAAACTTGCTAAACAAAGAAGGAAAAATTCTAATGTAGAAAGTTCTGGTACATTAGCAATAATATCCGTAATAAATGTCATATTTTAAGTGTGATTTATATTTTATTTAACGTTTTTAATATTGAAGAAGGAGTTAGAGGGAGGTTAGTCATTCTGACATTAGTAGCATTAGATATAGCATTGGCTATAGCTGCTAATGGAGGAATAATGGGTGCTTCGCCAACTCCTCTTACACCAAAAGGGTGACGTGGATTTGGAACCTCAACAATAACACTGTCAATCATAGGTAAATCAAGAGTTGTGGGCATTCTGTAGTCTAACAAAGTCGAATTGGCAATTGTTCCATCAGGTGTATAAAAGAACTCTTCATTTAAAGCCCATCCGATACCCTGTACTGTAGCACCTTGAACTTGCCCATCTACATAAGCGGGTTGCATTGCGGTTCCAGCATCAATAAATGCAGTACATCTGATTATATCTACTTTCCCAGTTTCTGGATCAACTTCAACATCAATAATGTTTCCAGCAACGATTGGCCCTAGACCGCCTTGGGTATCTGAAGCAGAGCAAGTTATTGGCCCTCCAGTGGCCATTAATTTTCCTGATAATTCTTTGAAGGTATATGAGTCATTGCCAAAAGAAAATACACCGTTTTCAAACTTAATATCTTCTGGTTTAGCCTCCCATAAAATTGCAGCTCTTTGACTCATCTGTTTTATAATTTCATACGATGCACTTATTACTGCTAATCCTGTATCAAAAGTAATCCTGCTTCCCCCTGTTCCTCCAGTCCAACCTACAGAGTCGGTATCAACTACAGAGGGATTAATATCTTCTGCATTTATCCCTAATATTTCAGCAGCTTGCATTGCTAAGCTTAGTCGAGTGCCAGATAAATCAATTGACCCAGTGATTAGATTTACAGTCCCATTTGAGTTGACATTTAGAGTGGCTGAAGATCCAGTTCCTCCTGCCTGTGAACGAAATCCTACGGCTATACCTCGCCCTCGATTAGGGCCTTCTAGTGGAGTATTATAATGAGGGTGGTTTTTCATAGCCTTTTCTATTTCTTCGGTTCCTACTTCAGGCAATATAGGACCACTTGGCATTCTGTCGCCTTTGCGGGCAACGTTTAGTAATCTTAGTTCAAGAGGGTCCATATCTAGTTTTTCAGCGATTTCATCAATTATGCATTCAACGGCAAAAGCGGCAGTTGGTTGTCCCGGAGCTCTATATGCTTGGACTTTTTGTTTGTTACAAACTACATCGTACCCATCTACTAAAAAATTCTCTATTTTATATGGTCCAAAACTTGTCATAGCGCCACCTCCAACTGGAGAACCAGGGAAAGCACCAGCTTCATATGCCATATAATGGTATCCTGCAGTTATTATACCATTCGAAGTTACTCCAATTTTACACTTACTATAGGTTGCAGATGTTGGCCCTGTACCTTCAAAAACTTCTTTTCTGCTCATAATAATTTTGACTGGGAGCCCTGATTTTTTTGACAATATAGCTACGACAGGTTCTAAATATCCTACTCCCTTTCCACCAAATCCTCCTCCAATTTCGGTTGGAATGACTTTAACTGTGGATTCTGGAATATCAAGTATATTTGCAGTAATAGATCGGACATTAAAACTCCCTTGTGTGCATGTCCAAATAGTTAATCTACCCTCATTATTCCAATCAGCGGTTGCTGCAAAAGGTTCTATGTATCCCTGATGTACAGTTTCGGTATTGAATTCTCTTTCTATAATGAGGTCAGCTTCTTCAAAACCTTTTTCTAAGTCTCCTCTTTGAAATTGAATATGCCCCGCAATATTACTATTTTTCCCAGTATCTTCACCTGCTGAAAACCTATCTTCTCTAAAAACAGTAGTAAGGCTATCATGAAGAAGAGGGGCATTTTCTGCCATTGCTTCTTTTAGACTAACAACTGCAGGTAAAATTTCATATTTAACTTCAATAGCTTTAAGAGCTTCTTCTGCTATTGCTGGGTTATTAGCTGCTACAGCAGCTATTGCATGGCCAATGTAAAGCACCTTATTTTTTGCTAATGTGTTTTCTGCAATCATACGTGGATTTCTTTGAACTTGCGAAAAATCAATATCGGCATTTGTGAGTAGTGGAAAATCATTTGCTGTGGTGACCGCTTTAACTCCAGGTATAGCTTCTGCCTTCTTTGTATCGATTGATAAAATTTTTGCATGCGCATGAGGACTTCGTAGTATTTTACCGTACAACATTCCTGGAAGGTCGATATCAGCACCATATTTTGCTTTACCTGTTACTTTTTCATAACCATCATGTCTTATAGGTGTTGTTCCAATAACTCGATAAGGTTTGTTTTTTTCAATTGAGGTACTCATTACACTCCTTTGATATATGGTGAATAAGAATTATAAGCTGGCATTTTTATTTATTGAAATATAAATTCCAATATTCAAGACTATCTACAACAGCAATCCAGCTTGCCTCTATAATATTAGTTGATGCCCCCATTGTTTGCCAAGACTGATTGCCATCAGTTGAATCAATTAATACTCGAACAAAAGCTTCTGTGCCTGATCCTTGGTCAATGACCCTGACTTTATAGTCAGTAAGCCGTACAGTATTTAAGTTAGGATAATCTTCTATTAAAGCTTTTCTCAATGCAAGGTCAATAGCATTTACAGGGCCATTTCCTACCGATGCAGTATGTCTAATTTCAGATCCTATTCTCAATTTAACAGTGGCTTCTGTTAGAGTGTCTTCAATCAAGGAACTTTTACTTTCAACAATTACTCTATAGTCAATCAGTTCGAACATTGGCACAACATCATTTATTTTCCTATGTGCAAGCAATTCAAAAGATGCCTCAGCTCCTTCATATTGATGACCTTTACTTTCGCGAAATTTAATTTCTTTTGATAATTCAGCTACATTTTCAGATATTTTGTTTGAAGGAAATCCAAGTTCCTGTAATTTGAAGGCAATGTTACCTCTACCTGAAAGCTCAGAAACAGTCATCCCAGTTGTGTTTCCTACTAATTCTGGCTTGATATGTTGGTAACTGTCAGCGAGTTTCATTACCGCAGATGCATGTAGTCCACCTTTATGATTAAAAGCATTAGCTCCAACATACGGTTGAAAATTATTAGGAGGAATATTTATAATTTCGCTTGCAAATTTATGTAATTCAGTAAGTTTGCTTAATTCTGATTGATTTAAAACTGCTCTATTTAACTTTAAAGAAAGATTTGCTGCAATGCTAAGAATATTAGCATTACCGCATCTTTCACCATATCCATTTAGTGTTCCTTGAACTTGGGTTACACCTGAATCTACTGCAATTAAGCTGTTAGCTACAGCTAGTTCACAATCATTGTGTGTATGGATACCTAGTTCTGTATCTAGATTATTTTTCACTTCTTGGATAATTTTTTGAATTTCAAATGGCATTGATCCACCATTTGTATCGCAAAGTACGATACATTCAACTCCAGATTCAACTGCTTTCTTAAGGCACTGTAATGTGAAATCTTTATTTGATTTAAAACCATCAAAAAAATGTTCTGCGTCTAAAAATACTCTTTGACCTTTCGATTTCAGAAATGCAATAGATTCAGAAATCATATTTAAACCTTCCGTCAAATCTGTATTTAGGATATCTGTGACATGGAGGTCCCAAGTTTTCCCAACAATGGTTGCAACTTTTGTTTCCGAATCTACCAAAGAAAGTAGATTGGAGTCATTATGTGCTTGTGATTGTACTTTTCTTGTTGATCCAAAAGATGTAACGATAGAATTGTTTAATTTGAGTTTTCTGACTTCTTTGAAATATTCTTCATCTTTTGGATTGGAGCCAGGCCATCCACCCTCTATATAGGAGATACCTGCTTCATCAAGTTTTTTTGTAATCTTTAACTTATCATCTAAAGAAAGAGAAATGCCTTCTTGTTGTGCGCCATCCCTTAAGGTAGTGTCATAAAGATAGACTTGTGTCATTTGCTGCCTTTCTCATAGGATAACTCTATAAAAAACGAACGTTAGCATAGTAGGGGGACACGGTCAATAGTTAGAATTAAGGCAAGATATACTTCTTAGTTACTTTTTCTGACATTAAGTTGGCTAACTTTTCTTTGTAAATCGCATGTTTTTCTATGTGTTTTTGACAATTTAATAACAAGGTTTCTTGTCTATTTTTCATTTTGTTCCATCGTTCAGGATTGTTTTTTTCAATTTTATTCATCTTTTCTTGAAATTCTGGACTATCAAATTTTTCCATTTTTTCACAAAGTTCTTTTATTTTTAATTCTTTATTTTCTATATAATGCTTGAGCTTCATTATTCTTTCTTTTCTAGGGTAAGTTATATCTGTTTGATTATTTTCTTTTGCAGTGATTTCATAGTTAATATTTTCTTGTTGTAAGAATGTTTCGGCTTCTTCTTTCGTTAGAAACCCCTCTTTTAATTCTTGAAATATTTTTTCTTTGACTGTTTCACTATCATTGTTAGATATTATTTCGATATTTTTTTCAAGGTCTTGTTGCAATATTTCTATCTTTTCAAAAACACCTTTGTTGGCCATGCTAGTCATTTCTTCGATTCGTTTATTTGAATATCCCATTCGAAGTTCATTTTTCTTTTCAGAATTGAAAGTAAGTGTTAATCGCATGTTTTCGACAGCTCTTTTAACAGGGTATAAATTTTCATCTGGATTACTATCTGAAGACGCAGACACTAAAGTTGTAGTTCCAATGGTTGAAAATATAAGTATTGCTGCAGCAATAGAACTCCATCGGGAAATTATTGATGGAATAGCTTTAACAAATTTACCTGAAATTTTATTCAGAGATATTGATTGGTATTTTTCTTTATCATTAAATTTTTTAAGCAAAAGTGTTTTTGATTTTGTCTTTGTTTCTTCATTTATTGTGCGTTTGAATTTTTCATTAACACTAGTTGCCAGAAGCAAGTCTTGTGATAAATCGTTTTGTAATTCAGGATACTTTACCAGACAATCTTTGATACTATAGTTTTGATTTAATATTAGATCGATACATTCATCCAGGATTTTGTTGTAATTTTGCATTTCAACGCCCCAAGTCTTCTGTTATATATAAGTTGTTTGTCTGTAAAATTTCACGAAGTGCTTTTAAACCACTTCGTTGTAATTCTCTAATTGCTCCGTCAGATTTTTCCATAATTTGCGCTACTTCTTTTGAACGTAATCCACTTACAAGTCGGAGTTGTATGACTTGTTGCTGTAATGTGGAAAGTTTAGTTAAAGCTAATTTGATTTCTTCTTTATCTAGGTTTTCTAAAACTTTTTTTTCGGTATTATTAAAACTTTCCATATTAATAACATCTTCTATATTAATCGTTGGATATTTTTTCTTTCTGTAGTAATCAATAGTAATATTATGGGCAATTTTATAAATCCATACTTCAAGAGGTATCCCCTTATTTTTAAACCCATCTATATGTTCTAGAGCTTTGATGAATACATCGGACGCTAACTCTTCTGCCTCGCTAAAATTTGAGATTCTTACTGCTATATAATTAACTACTTTTTCGTAGTTGTTTTCAAACAGATTTGCTATATCATTTTCGGTAAAATTGTTTGCCATAAGAACCTACAATGAACCAATTATATTTATCACACTTCTAGTTACATAGCTTTAAACGAACAAAAGATAAAAATGTCAGGTGTGAAATTTATATTTCAATTAATTTATCCTATCACCCTCTATTTAATATTGGAAATGTAATTTCCCCCAGAGGTTTTATAGTATATTCAAACAATATTTGATTTGATTAGAGTTTTTATTTAAAATATCTATTTGTTTATCTAAATTACGAAAGAGTACAAAATGTATAATCGACCATCACCACCTGAATTATATAAACCTGAATGGGTTATAGAAGGGGAACTTGCGCGTTCACAACGACCTGGTTACCCAAAAGATAAACCTTCTTTTTCACTTATGAATGAATGGATGGAAACAGTTTTATCATTAGGAATTAAAAGTATCATATGTATAATGGATCAAAACCAAGTAAATAAATATAATGGCATAGATAATATTGAGGATGGTCTTTTTAGTTTTTATAAAAACAATGGTTTAACAGTACATCATATGAATGTTGAGGACTACAAAAATCCACCTTTAAACCAATCAGAGGTTGATAAAGTTGTAAAGACATATTCTGAGCTTGAAAAGCCAGTATTAATTCATTGTAGTGCGGGAAGAGATAGAACAGGAAAGGCAGTAGCCTCAATTACCGGTAGTGATAATTTTGGTCTTTGGTCATAAATTACACAGACCAACTTGTTCGGTTTAAAGACATTGTCCAGAAGTCTAATTCAAACCTACAGCTGTCAATATAAGCTTTTTTCATTTTTTTAATTTGGAAATCACTAGAATTGGATGCTATGGTATTAACCAAGTCTCTAAGCCAGTGAGCTAAATCAACAAATTCTGGATTCGAATACATTTCGATCCATTCATTATATAAAGGATCGTTGTTTTTTATTTTGTTTCTTTTTAATTCCAAACCTATTTCTGCATAGGTTAACATACATGGTAATAGGGCAGCTATTATCTCTGGAAATTCTCCTTCATAAGCAACCTTTACTAAGAAATTAGTATACGATTCCATTGCAGGAGCAGGTTGAGTGTTTTGTAAATCTGACAAAGTTATTTCGAATTTTTCACAATATCCTATGTGAAGGGTGATTTCATTATTTAGTGTTTCTTCTAGTAATTTACTAAAACTACTCATTGTTTTATAGTCTGGAGACTTTGCGGTTGCTAAAGCAAGAATTTTACTGTATTCGATTAAAAAGAGATAATCTTGTTCAATAAAAAACTTGAAACTATCCTTATTTAAAGTTCCATCTCCTATACCTTGGGTAAAAGGATGGTTCATAATAGCAGTTTGAATATTTTTTGTTTCTTTATAAATTGACTCTACAAAGTTCATAGTTACCTTAAATATTAGATGTGATAATTTATAAGTATTATATGGTAAAATTTTATGAAACGTAACAATTTTATGTATTTGAAAATCAATTGAGCTGTATTCTATGATTAACTCCGGACTCATTAAAGAATTAAAAAAAATAGTTGGTGATGATTATGTCATGCATCATCCAGATGAATTATTGGTTTTTCAGTACGATGGATCTACTGATAAATCTTTACCGGATGTTGTGGTTTTTCCAAAATCTTCAGAAGACATAAGTTCGATTGTCAAATTAGCTAATAAGTACGACCAATATATAATTCCTCGAGGTGCAGGTACAGGTTTGTCAGGGGGTGCTGTTCCAATGTATGGAGGAATAGAATTAGTTCTCACACGAATGAATTCAATATTATCTATTGATGTCGAAAATAGATTGGCGCTAGTTGAGCCAGGGGTGGTTAATTTAGACTTATCGAAATACGTTTATTCAATGGGCTTGTTTTATGCACCAGACCCTTCTAGTCAGATTTCCTGTACCATTGGAGGTAATATAGCAGAAAATTCAGGGGGGCCTCATTGTTTAAAATATGGGGTAACAACTAATCATGTTTTAGCATGTGAAATTGTTACAGAAAGTGGAGACATAATTTGGCTAGGCGATAGATTTCGTAATGTTCCTGGGTATGATTTGCTTGGGGGATTTGTTGGTTCAGAAGGGATGATGGGTATTGCCACAAAAATTATTGTTAATTTATTACCTATTCCTCAATCTGTAAAAACACATTTAGCATCTTTTGCAACTATAGAACAAGCTAGTTTTGCAGTCAGTAGTGTTATATCTTCAGGTTTAATTCCAAGTGCTATAGAAATGATGGATAAATTAACAATAGAAGCTGTTGAAAATGTTGTTAAATGTGGTTATCCAGATACAGCTGGAGCTGTTTTGTTGATTGAATTAGATGGAGGAAATGAAGAGGTAAATGAGCAATCTAAACAAATTATGGACATATGTAATAGCTTGGAATGTCAAGACATTAGCGTGGCAGCTAGTCTGGAAGAACGAAATGCATTATGGCGAGGTCGCAAAGGTGCGTTAGGAGCTTTAGGTTCTTTAGCACCAAATTACTTTTTAGTTGATGGAGTGGTTCCCAGAACCAAGTTGCCGGAAACATTACAAACAATTTCTAAAATAAGTGAAAAAATTGATTTACCTATTGCAAATGTTTTTCATGCAGGAGATGGTAATTTGCACCCTTGCATTTTGTTTGATGAACAAGAGACTGGTATGGCTGAAAAAGTTTTAGGAGCTGGAGGAGAAATCTTACAGGCATGTGTGGATGTTGGTGGGACATTAACAGGAGAACATGGTGTGGGATTTGAAAAAAAAGAGTTTATGTATAAAATTTTCTCTAATTCAGATTTAGATCAAATGTTACGGTTAAAAAGTTCTTTTGCACCTAATGGTCGCCTTAACCCTGGTAAAGTGTTCCCAGGAGGCCCTAAATGTTTTGATATGGGTAACTACAACAGTTTTAAATCTTAAGGTAGTTTTGATGGTATCAATTGATTATGATTTAGAAAAATATAAGGTGGATGGTTTTATACCGTCAAAAAAAATATCACCAAAATCTCCTGAATCACTTGCAGATCTCTTAAGAATCGCATCAGAAAACAGGTGGAATGTTATTCCCTTTGGCTTTGGTAACATGATGAATATTGGCTCGATTCCAAATGGTTATGATATAGCTTTAGATTTAAACGAGATGCCAAAATATATTGAACATAATTCAGAAGATCTAACTGTTACTTGTAGTAGTAATATCAGCTTTAGAGAATTAAGTTTAAAATTAAAGGAAAAAAAACAATGTTTACCATTAGATTCACCTCGAATTGATGAACAAAGTATTGGTGGATTATTAGCTTGTAATTTACCCGGATCTTTAAATGCTTGTTTCGGTTACATTCGAGACTACGTCATAGGAATGAAGACAGCCACGCCATTTGGGCAAATCACAAAGAGTGGAGGGACAGTTGTAAAAAATGTTACTGGGTTTGATCTTACTAGATTGCACGTTGGGGCACTTGGTACTCTTGGGATTATAACAGAGGCATCATTTAAGATTATTCCTCTACCAGAGTGTCAGATGTATTTTAAAATAGATAATGAAAATACCGATGTGTTGATTGATTTGATTTCGTCATTAAATACTATTTTACAGTCTTATGGGGTTTCTGAGTTATTAATAGACAATTGTGGAGCTACTCGCATTTATATGACTTGTGTGGGAACAGATAAGATTGTTAATGAAAAACTATTAGAGATTAAAACTGTTTTATTTGATCACGATCAGGATCTTTCTCTTAATGAAATTGAAGAGGAAGAGTGGTTAAATATTCAAGATTTTGGGTGGATAGATAGAGGTGATTTTGTTTTGGGTAGAATAAATTGTTTGCCAACAGATACCATAAAGATATTGCAGCAACTAAAACACGATGTTCCCAAGAGTAAAAACCAAACAATTGACACTCTTACGAATCCTAAACGAGGAGTGATCAAATATAAAATAAGTACAGATAATATTGAAGATATAATTCAAATGATTCAGAATATCAGAGAGAAAGTTCGAAAATATAATGGCTATACTGTAATAGAAAATTCTACAACTTTTGATAAAGGTAAATTAAATATATGGGGAGATATTCCTGAATCATTTCCTTTGATGAAAAAATTGAAGTCTGAATTTGATCCAGTTCATATTTTAAATTCAGGTCGATTTATTGGTGGTATATAAATATGGGGATGGAAATTAAACGAAAAAACACAATATTCACTGGTACGCAAATGGATATCCAAGATTTATATAAATGCGTTCATTGTGGATTATGTTTAAGTTCTTGTCCGACTTATACGGTTCTGGGTAAAGAAACTGACTCTCCTAGAGGTAGAATTGCTTACATGAAGGCAATATATGAAGAAAAGACTGACCTTACTCCACGTATTGTTTCTCATTTAGACTCTTGTTTGCAATGTAGAGCCTGTGAGTCAGTTTGCCCATCAGGAGTACCATTCGGACGACTTATGGAGCACACAAAATCATATATAGTTAATCAAAAAAAATATTCATTTTTCCGTTCTGTTATCAATAAATTTCTTTATAAAATTGTTTTTCCAAAACCATTTATACTTTCGTTAACTTCTATTGCAATAAAAGTTTATAAATCTCTTCAAATACACAAAATTAGAATAATAAAACCTACTTTTATGACCCCTTTGGATAAAATGATTACAGATACACCTAAAGAAGTATTTCGGGCTGAAGGATCTGTTTTTTATTCAAGTACAACTGATAATAAGAAAAGTGTTGCATTATTGTCTGGATGTGTCATGCCTATTGTCCAATCTGACACCATGAGAGCTACTGTGCGTGTTTTGAATAAAAACGGATGTGACGTATTTGTGCCCGAACTACAGAAATGTTGTGGTGCTTTGAATATTCATGGAGGCGATCTAGAAGGAGCAAAATCATTAGCCAAGGCTAATATAGATGCATTCATAGAGTTAGATATTGAAGCAATAATTGTAGTATCTGGTGGTTGTGGTGCGATAATGAAAGAATATTATGATCTATTCCAAAATGATCCAGATTACTTAGAGAAGGCTATTAAGTTTTCAAGCAAAGTGAAAGACATAGCAGAATACCTTATAGAAATACCTATAATAAAGCCTGAAAAAAAATTAAATTATAATGTTACCTATCAAGATTCATGTCATCTATCTAATGTTCAAAAGATAACTACGCCACCCAGAAAACTTTTAGAAGAAATAGAAGGTATAACCATTATTGAGATGGAAGATAATAAATGTTGTGGAGCAGCTGGAGTTTATTCACTATTTCATAAAGAAATGTCATCAGTTCTCGCAGGATCGAAAATGGATTCTATAGAATCTACAAGAGCAGATGTTGTTATAAGCGGTAATCCTGGATGCATGATACAAATTAATGGTGAGGCTAGTAAGAGAAAATCTTCGATTAAAGTTATGCATTTAGTTGATATTTTAGATGAAGCGTATACTTATCCTAGTTGATTAATTGCTTCTTTTGCTGAAACATTCATACCTTGAGCTTTAAGCTCTATTTCTAAAGCTTCTAAGAATCTGAATACATTTTCTCTTTTTGAATTTTCGCCCATAAGGCCTATTCTCCAAACTTGTCCAGATAATGTGCCAAGACCAGCAGATATTTCGATATTGTGATTTGTTAATAACGAAGATCTTAATTGTTGATCATTAATTTTTTCTGGTATCTTAACTGTTGTAAGGCTTGAAACATTATTGCCTTCTGGTACAAGCATTTCTAAACCCATAATTTCTAAACCTTTGCGAAGAGTATTACAGTTATCCGTATGTTTTTGTATTCTTTCTTCTATTCCTTCTTCGACTAAAAGCCGTAAACCTTCACGTAAACCATAAATCATAGTGATAGGGGCGGTATGATGATATGTTCTTTGCGTTGCGCCCCAATAGGTTTTTTGAAGTAGTAATAAATCATAGTACCAAGTATTTGGGGGGACAGATCTTCGTTCAATTTTTTCTATACTTGCTTGGTTGGCAGTGACTGGGGCCAGTCCTGGAGGGCAACCCAGACATTTTTGAGTGACACTGTAGGATAAATCGATATTCCAATTGTCTATTTGTAAGTCAACTCCTCCTAGAGAAGTAACTGTATCTGCAACAATCAAACTGTCATATTTATGAGCTAAATCAGCAATATCTTTTATTGGATTAAGCACTCCAGTTGAGGTTTCTGCATGAACAGCGAGGACGACATTAATACTTGGATTATTTTTCAAAGCCTCTTCTATAACTTCTAATTCAACAGGTTTACCCCATTCGAAAGCTAATGGGATAATATTTGCTCTACTTCGTTTTGCAACTTCTATCATTCTATGTCCAAAATAACCGTTTTCTATTCCGAGAACAGTATCTCCTGGTTCTACCACGTTAAGAATACATGATTCCATGCCGGCTGTTCCAGTTCCTGATAATGGTAATGTCATAGGATTTGATGTTTGGAATGCAAATTTCAACATTTCATGCACATCATCCATTATTCCTAGAAAAGTGGGGTCTAAATGACCTACCACTGGCTGTGTCATAGCTTCTAAGACTTCAGGATTAGGATTACTGGGGCCAGCTCCTAAAAGGAGTTTTGGGGTTATGTTTAATTTTGAAAACTTATTGTTGCTCACTAAAGTACTCCTGATGTTCCACCATCTATGTTCATTGATGTTCCTGTTATATAACTTGCTTTACCGGAAGCTAAGAAGGAAATGATGTTTCCTGCTTCTTCTGCTTCACCGAATCGCTTTAAGGGTATATTCCCACTTCTTTCCTCATAATACTGTTCAATATCTACACCTTTTTCATTATGAAACCGATTTTGATGTTGTCCACTTTTAATTAATCCGATAAGTACAGTGTTCACTAATATATTATATTGAGCTAAATCTTTTGACATAGCTTTTGTTAATGCAATTCCAGCGGCTCTACTTACAGAAGTAGGGACAGAATTAGCTCCAGGCTGTTTTGCCCCTAGATTTGTAACATTGATGATTCTTCCACCACCGACTTTTTTCATTTGTTCTATTGCTAGTCGTGAAAATCGTATTGCTGCAAAAAATTTGAGGTCAAGGTCGTGTTGCCAGACATCATCATCTACAGTTTCAAAATTGTTAGCATTAGATGTTCCTGCATTATTTACAAGGATATCAATTCTACCAAATTTGGTTATGCATGATTCTACGACATTTTTTATGTCATCTGGATTTGTCACGTCAGCTGAAATTCCAATAATTTCACCTTTAGCAGTGGCTTTAATTTCATTTACTGCACTGTCTAGAAGTTCTTGCCTTCTTGCACAGATAACAACATTAGCACCTTCTTCACACATTATTTTGGCAGATGCTTTCCCAATTCCTTCACTACCACCTGTAATAATTGCAACTTTACCATTTAATTCCAAATCCATAATATACCTCTTTGTTTTCTAAATATAGAATTAAGAAAAATCATATAGTAACGTAAATATGAAAAGAGTACAAATTTGATATTCAGGAATCTAATATATTATTGCGCTTTTTGTGCTCACGCATCGTGCAATTATTCATAATTACCTGGATCCCTTTTTGTGAAGCTTTTTCAGCAGATTCTTGATCTTCAATAGTATCTTGCATCCAGATTGTTTTGGTTCCTATTTTGATTGCATCATCAACTATTGGGGCAACGAATTCAGGTCTTCGAAAAATATCAACAAGATCGATTTGTATATCGTCAGGGATATCAGTTAATGATGGGTAACATTTTTTATTGAGTACTTCAGAAACCGCAGGGTTTACAGGTATAACATTGTATCCAGCATTTTCTAGATACCACGCAACTTTATAACTATCTTTTTCGGTATTTTTTGATATACCAACAACAGCAATATTTTTGGATTCATCTAGTATTTTATCTATTAATTCCTTTTGGTTTTTCATATTTCCTCTTTAGGTTAATATTGTAATAAATTTTGATAATTGTATTGATAAAAGAATATTGTTACAATTCGTAAATTATACACTATATTCATATAGTAAGAGGTCAATATATGCAATCGACTAAAGAATTTCGCCAAAAAGTCAGGACAGGGGAATGGGTAAGCCAGACATCTGGTGTTGAATATGACATAGTGCAAACGAATGTTGTGATTTTACCCAAGGAGTATGCATTTGACTTTTTACTCTTCTGCCAAAGAAATCCAAAATCTTGTCCGATTATAGAAGTCTTAAATCCAGGTCAATTTGAACCAATAAATTCAGCACCACAGGCTGATATAAGAACTGATATTCCTAGATATAATATATATAGAGATGGAGTATTCATAGAAGAAGTGTTTTCTATAGAAAAGTATTGGACTGATGATTTGGTGACATTTCTTCTGGGGTGCAGCTTTACATTCGAGCATGCACTTTTACAGTCAGGAATACATCTTAGGCATATTGAACAAAGTAAAAATGTTGCCATGTATAAGACAAATATCTCTACTGAAACCTCAGGAAAATTTCATGGTCCTTTGGTTGTATCTATGAGACCAATAAAGAAAGATAGAATTATTGATTCAGTTGTTATTACTTCAAAATTAGAAAGAGCACACGGTGCTCCTCTTCATATTGGTAGTCCTGAAGAAATTGGAATAAAAGATATTGCAAATCCTGACTACGGAGAATTTGTAGATATTGCGGATGATGAAGAACCAGTTTTTTGGGCATGTGGAGTTACTCCTCAAGCAGTAGCACTAGATAGTAAACCATCTTTAATGATTACTCATAGTCCCGGTCATATGTTTGTTACAGATTTAGTTTCTGATGATATAAAGTAGGGTTATATGTCGATAGAAGATATTATTTTGCAAAATGACAATAGAGGTGTTTCTCAATTACGTAAACATCTTCCAGAAAATTTTTGCATGGAAACTGCACAAAAGTTATTAAATAATGGTTCCAAAGTGATTATAGGAACAGGTTTCTATATTTATAGCCTCGATGCTCCAGAAACTGATGGACCTGTTGGTGTAGCGTTTTTAGCTAAAGCATTACAAACTCTAGGGTTTGATGTTTCGATTGTTAGCGATAAATATGGTTGCTTTTTGTTTGAAGAATTATTTGATACTAATCAAATAATAAATTTTCCTATTACCAATAAGGAAGATAGCGACATTTTTGCAACACAAGTAATAGTTGACAGAAAACCAGATACACTTATAAGTGTTGAGCGCTGCGGTCTTACTGAAGATGGCTCATTTCTTAATATGAGAGGTGTAGATGTTGGAGAATATACTGCGCGACTAGACAGTCTCTATGAATATGGTAATACAAACAACATATATACTATCGGTGTAGGGGACGGCGGTAATGAAATTGGTATGGGCAAACTTGCTAAAGAAGTGGCTGGATACGATAAATTACCTGATAAGCCATGCATAACACCAACTGATGATTTAATTATTGCTAGTGTTTCAAACTGGGGTTGTTATGGTCTTATATATGCATTAGCTAAAATCACAAATAAAGATCTCCTTCCTACAGAAGAAGAAAATTCTAACCTTATTATACGTATGGTAGATCAAGGTGCAGTAGATGGATTAATACCCAAAAAACAATATTCTGTTGATGGGTTTAGTATAGAAGAAAATAACAGAATATTATCGGAATTACGTAATTTAGAATAAATAAACGACAAAATACTTAACTTAAATTTAATATTTTTCCTATTTATAGCACTTGACACTCAAGCATAGCAATGCTACGATTCGGTGAGTTGCGCTGGAATACACGCGCTTATATGCTCGTTCGAGCACCACATATAATAGATAAACGGCTTCAAAGGCCAAATATGGAGGTAGCCCGCATGCTACTAAGAAACAGTAGATCGATAATCGGGATTTCACTAATAATTGCTCTCGCTACATTTGGACTATTCTATAGTACAGCGTATGCTGGTGATGCAGATGGAGCCATTACTGATGATACAACATTTGCTTTCAAGCAAAATCATTTTGAACACTCAACTCAAGCACTTACTGTGGCTGGAGCCGTTGGGCAGACCCAAGCTTATGCAAGTCTAGGTGCTGATGGAGCAACTCAAGCGTTCACTTCTGATAACCTTAATAACGCTAATGTTCAAGCTGTTACACTCCCAGCTGTTGCAGATGGAGCTGCAACGACCATTACAACATCTGTAAAAATGCTCAAAGCTCATGAAGCTGGTTTCCCTAAGATTGTAGCTGATGGTGGAAATTGTGACAGTGGAGCAGTAGCAAACTCTACTGGTACTGTCGCGAGTGCTGCTCATAGAATTAATGGAACAGTAACTATCACTATGGGTGGTGGAGCTTTAACTGCTGGTGATTATGAACTCTGTTATAGAACCGTTGGTGGAATATTAGACGGTGGTTCTCAAGATGTTACAATATCTAATGCTGCGCATCGTTCATTAAATGGTGCTTATAAACTAGTTGCTAATGGTGGAAATTCTGGTAGTGGAGCAATTGCAAACTCTACAGTTACGAGAGTTGACGCACAAACTCTTCGAATATCAATGTCTGGTGGAGCTTTGGCTGTTAATACTGACTTTGAGTTAGTTTATGACTGGGGAGGACTTGTAGATGGTGGAACTGTTGATGTAGACATTAGTAATGCTGCTCATACACCACTACTTGCTGTTGCAGCTGGTACATACTCAGGTATGAAACTCGTTGCGGATGGTGGAACTGTTTCTACTGCAGCAGTTGCTAACTCAGCGGTCACTAAAGTTGACGCTAATACAGTGAGAATCACTATGTCAGGTGGTAGATTAGAAAATGCTACAGATTATGAATTAGTGTATGCATATGGAGGCTATTCAGATGCCGCAACAACAGATATAGATATATCTAACGCAGATCATGTCCCAATGTTAACAGCAAATGGATTACATAGAGTTGTTGCTGATGCTGGTACATGTGCTTCTAATGCAGTAGCAAACACTACGACTTCTGTTGTTGATACAAACACACTTAGAGTTACAATGGGTGCTGGCCAAGTATTAGTACCAGGTAATTACGAATTATGTTACGGTTGGGGTAAAGATCCTAACAAACATTTTGGATGGAACTGGACAAATGCTGGTAGAACAGTGAAGGTTACCGTTGGTTTGAATTCTGGCTGGGCTAATGAAGTTTCAGCAATTGAGGTATTTGTTAATCCTGCTGTAGCAGAAACTGGTGAAACAGCTGCTGCTTCCAAGAAGCCAAATGCAACGTTTAGAATGGGAAATAATGGTTTCTTCCCTACAGGGAATCAATTAGACTTACTCTTCACATGTGATGAAAAGTGTAGTCCAGGTGCTATTTCTGCTTCTACTAAAGTCGGTATTCATGTTGTGAAAACAACAAGTGGTACAAGTGTTGATACATTTAAATCAAATAATCCAACAAATACTACAGAATTGAATGCAATGGCTAACGTAGGATTTAAACTCGATCAAACTACAAGTTCTGCAACAACTGCGACTGCAGCACCAGCTGCAATTCCAACAGCAACACCAGTCCCAGAATTACCTAAAGCTGGTGGAACAACTCCTTCAAACAATTTATTGATTGTTACAGGTTTAGCTGGAACATTGCTTATAATCATGAGTTCATTCTTTATATTTAGAAGAAGAGCAGAAGCTAGAATTAAGTAATTCTAACAACATAAAAGAAATAACAAACCATCTTGTCTTATAGGCAAGATGGTTTTTATTTAAAGGAAATAATTTGGAAACAAATTCGCAAATATTAGAAGATGTTGAAAATCATGCGGTGAAAGTTGCTAATTCAGCGGGTGAACTTGTTGAAAAATACTTTCATTCTACATTTGACATAAACTATAAGTCCGAGGGGTCTTCAGATCCTGTTACAACAGCTGATATAGAAGCAGATCTTTTAATACGCAACCTAATAAGAGAAAAGTTTCCTGAACATTCAATTATTTCAGAGGAAAATGATCCTCACATTGTTTCTAATTCTGAATACTGTTGGGTAATTGATCCTTTGGATGGTACAAATAATTTTTTAAACAAATTCCCATTTTATTCGATATCTATAGGAATTCTTTATAAGGGCGAACCTGTGGTTGGAGTCATACTACTACGAAATCTACCGTGGCAATCTTCTTCAATTATCAGAGCTCGTAAAGGAAATGGGGCATATTTGGATGATCAAAAAGTTAATGTAGTGTCTAATAATGAACCTCTACAAACAGGTTTGGCAAACATACGGTTTGCAAGATCACGTTATAAAGCAAAGAGAGAGCTGGCAAAAAATACAGGTGATTTTAGAAGTATAGGGAGTACAGCATATGAAATAAGTCTGATTGCTACTTCTTCCTTACAATTAGCAGTTTTTAATCATCCTAAAATCTGGGATATCGCAGCTGGTATAACTATTGTAAAAGAAGCAGGAGGAGAGATTATGATGGAAGTGAAACCAAATAAATGGATTACTTCACCAACTGTATTTCTCAATTCTGAATTTGATACGTATCCCACTTTATATAATTGGAATCTTTCAATACTTGCTGGCCCATCTAATTTGATTGACTATGTTTCAAAGAATATTAAAAGACGTTCTTTTTTAGATATGTTTATTCGTCGTACCCGATGGAAATTAGGATTAACGTAATTATAGTAAAGGCCATGGGTAAGGTCTTCGATCATCTTGAGGCTCAATATAAACTTTTTCTTCTAAAACTTTTTTTAGTCTCATTTCAAAAGCATCTACTTCACTTTTAGATAAATAGGTATTTAGTATGCTCTTCAGCCCATTTTTATTATGGAAAGAGTCATCTAGGTCCTGTATATCTTTTAAAAGCTCTGTAGGGATTATTTCAAGCATATAGTCCCAAATTACTGTTCTAAGCTTATATTCTTCATTAAAACATATCCCGTGATCTATAGACCAAATTGAATTATTGCTATCTTGAATACAATGACTTCCTTTTCGGTCTGCATTATTCGTTATGATATCGAATAAACAAATCTTTTTCATAATATCTGGATAGTCGTCTCGTAAGGTAAAGAAATTCTCATCATTAAGATAATCAACCCGATACTGTACTGATCCAATCCCAAAAGGCCCTATACGTATAGTAGTAGGGGGTATTAGGTTCCAATCTAATGCTTCACTGACAAGATAGCTTGCATATTCTCTTAGATACAAAGTTTCAGGTTCGAAATCCCATAAAGGTACTTCACCTAACATTGGTTTGTATACAGCCTCGCAACTGTTTCCGCTGTTATCTGACAAATTCAAATAAAATGTATAATTGGAACCAGTTTCAGTTGAAGTACACTTTGTTATTTCACCAAATGATAACAATCTTAAAACTACATCAAATGGTAATTCGCTGTTTTTCATTACAATATTGAGGTTTCTAGAGTTTAATTTTTTCTAAAACATTCTTCCCATACACAAGAACTATCTTTAGTAGGAACTAAACATAGAGGACATAGTGGCCTACCTGCAGCACAGACAGCAAAACTATCTTCAGCAAGTTGATCAATTATGTCGCCATCAGTATAGAAATTCACTTTTGGAGCATCAATATCAAATTCATTTGCATCATAAAAAGAAACGAAATAGAGATCTGAATCTTTATCATAGCCTACTTCTAGTTCACTTGCCTTAAACTCAACTTTTAAGTATGGTTCAATATTAGATAAAGGCTGATCTTCAAAATGTTTTATTGAATTACTAGGAGATTCAACCTCAATAGTAGAAACAGTTCGTTTTAAAGCTACAGCCATATTAAATAATTGTTCTTTTTCTAACCATATGATTGCAGAACTTTCATTAGATGACTCTATAATTATATGGAAAGTACGCTGACCTGGCTCACCTACGGATTCTGCACTTAATTTTGATATTTGACCGAAGTCATACTTTGCATAGCTCATTTTGATGTTTCTATATTATTTGACAGTAAGCGGGTAATAGGTTCAATATATCTATTATACACTTAAGGCAAATTCATTTCATATATTTATAAGATAAATTAGAGCAAAAAACATGGAAGAAGAAATTGAAATACCTATTTTCCCTCTCAATCTTGTGGTGTTTCCAGGTAGTAAAATAAATTTACATATATTTGAACCAAGATATAGGCAAATGATGAAATATTGTGTTCAAAATAATACTGGTTTTGGAATTTGTCTAATTAAAAACGGAGAAGAGGTAGGGGACTCAGAGACTACTCCTTTTGAAATAGGTACCTTTGTGGAATTCACAGAAATATATGAATTGCCTGATGGGAGGTATGATATAAAAGTTGAAGGTATTAATACCTTCAAAATTATAAAATTAATTCATGATGATTTGTATCTTAAGGCTAAAATATCTATGCTTAAAGATCGTAATCTGGAAGTTGAATTTACTCTAAATGAAAAAAGACAAGTTATGAAATATTTAACTGATTATATAAATAGTGTGGCAGGTTTTAGAGGAGAATGGATATCTGATAGAAAGGCTCCTTTAGAATTAAATCCATTATTTACTTATGGGATGTCTATTCTAGAAATACCAAATATAGAAAAGCAAAAAATACTTGAAAATCCATCATTGAAATCTCAAATTGATACATTTATAAGTATTTTGCTTAAAGAAACCAAAAACAATCAAATTAGATTGGATAAAAAGTTTCTTAAAGATAAAACAATTCTAAATTGATTTTGTGATATGATGAGTTAATATGAATTTTGAATTGACTGAAAAAAAATTAACTTATATCGAAAATCACATTCAGGAAAATTATATACAAACTGGGCGTTTTTCTTGTGGAGCTACCCTTTATTACCATAAGGGTGAAGTAATAGATGGTCCTTTGTTGGGCTTGATGGATATAGAGAGAGGCAAACATGTAACACGAGATACCATTTTTCGTATATTTTCGATGACTAAACCTATTACATCTGTTGCATTTATGCGACTTTATGAATTAGGTTTGGTATCACTAGATGACCCTGTACATAAATTTATTCCATCATGGAAAGATCTAATTGTATACCAGTCAGGAAATTTGAATAATTTCTTTGGTATACCTCCTTCCCAGCCAATGACTATTAAGCATTTACTAACACATCAATCAGGACTTTCTTATGGGATTATGAGTGATACTAAGGTAGATCAAGCCTATAGAACTTTGATAAATTTATCAGATCCTAACTCCGGTACGCTTGAAGACCTTATTGAGGTGTTATCTAATCTCCCATTGTTATTTACCCCAGGTAGTGCATGGAATTATTCTTTATCAACAGATGTTTTAGGATTTTTAATTTCAATAATATCAGATATGGATTTTGACGATTATTTAAAGAAATATATTTTTGATCCTTTAGAAATGAAAGATACAGATTTTTATGTCCCCGATGAAAAAATACATAGGTTGGCTGCAAATTATGTTTCAGTGCCTTCAAATTACTCCTCGGAAGAAAATTTTTCTGAATCTGAAGGATTACGATTAATAGATGATCCTTTAGAGAGTATTTATGGAGAGAAGCCAGCTTATTTATCTGGAGGAGGAGGATTAGTTTCTACTTTAGATGATTATATGAATTTTTCAAGAATGTTGTTAAATAAGGGCGGGTTAGGCGATGCTTTTATTCTAAATCCTGAAACTGTAGAATTAATGACTCAGAATCATATTCCTAATAATAACGATTTGAACCAGTTTGCGATGACTGGTATACGTTGGGCTGAGTCCAGCTTCGAAGACGTTGGGTTTGGTTTAGGTTTTTCAACACAGACTGCTGATACATCTGAAGGTTCTAAAGGACAATATGGATGGGGTGGAGCTGCAAGCACATATTTTTGGATAGATCCACAGGTAGACTTGATTTGTATATTTATGACCCAGTTTGTACCTTCATATACTTATGACATAAGGAATGAATTAAAACGGATAGTTTATTCTATTAGCTAAAATAAACTTTTAGATTGTCCACCATCTACGTTTATCGAAGTCCCAGTAATTAGGTCTGCATTATTTGATGCCAAGAACGTCGCCAAGTCTGCTACAGGTTCAGGCCAGCCAAATTTTCCCATAGGGAGGTTATTTTTAATAAAATCTTCAACAAATTCTTTTGTATTTTCTTTTTGAAATCGCTCCCATCGTCCACCTTCAAAATAAATTGAACCTGGGGCGATAGTGTTTACAGTAATCCCTGTGCCAGCTAAATCTAAAGCAAGGTGTTTTGACATCGATATTAAAGCTGACTTTGTGGCCATATATGTTAATCCACCTCCATATTCGCGTCCATAAATTGAAGAAATATTGATTATTCTTCCCCAAGATTTATTTTTCATATCTGGTAAACATAGGCGGATTAGTTGTACTCCTGATAGAAGGTTTAGATCAAACGTGTTTTTCCAATCTTCATCTGTAGTTGTATCAAAAGTTCTTCCAGTAGATCCTCCCACATTATTTATAAGGATATCAATGGGGCCAATAGATTTGACCGTTGCGCTATATGCTTCATTTGTACCTTCGTTAGTCGTAACATCAGCTTCTATACCTAATACTTTTACGCCTAGATTTGTTAACTTTTTTTCTGCAGATTTTATTTCTTCTTTATTACGAGCACAGATTCCTATATTACATCCCTCTTTAGCAAGGGCTGACGCAATAAAAAACCCCAATCCTTTTGAAGCACCAGTAATAAGTGCTGTTTTATTTTTAATTCCGAGTTCCATATGATTCCTTACTCTGTTGATCTTTTTACAGGATTGCTTAAAGTACCAATTCCAGTTATTTCTATATCTACCACATCGCCGTCTTTTATATCGATAGGAACATCATCTGTTCCCATCCATACAACATCTCCTGGATGTAACGTTAAGTATTTTGTCATATTGCAAAGATATTCTGTAATTCCAAATATCATATTATTTGTTTTAAATTGATCTTGAATTTCGTTATTTACTTTCACAGTAGTGGTCATATCTTCTGGGTTAACATCAGTTTCTATCCAAGGCCCCATTGGTTTGAATGTGTCCGTATTTTTTGCTCTCCAAAGGGTTCTATCATTACCTTGCCATGTTCTTTCACTCACATCATTACCAATTGTATATCCCAAAATATAATCCCAAAGATTCGTTGGGGTAAGGTTTTTTGCAGTTTTGCCTATAACCACAACAAGCTCTCCTTCATATTGAACTTTATCTGTTGCATCTTTTGGGATAATTATTGTTTCATTATGAGCAATTAAAGCATTATTAGCTCGATATCCTATATCTGCTGCTGGGGGTGGAGATCCTTCTCTTCCTGTAATTTCTGCCATTTTAATTACATGACCCATATAATTAATTCCAGCTGCATAAAATGTTGATGGAACCACAGGTACAAGCAATTTTGCTTCCGTAAATGGGATACTTTGAGAAGTTTTTTCATAATTTGTAAAAGGGGTTCCTAATACAGGAGTTATGTTGTTATTTTCAATTATACCGTATAAAGGTTCGTTATTAATTTCTAGTCTACACCATTTCATTTTTTATCTCCTGTGTAAATTAATTTTGTTGCGTTACTTTAGTGGCTTCAATATACTTTAACCATATATGCTAGTCAATTAGGATTAGCTACATTTTAATGAGGGGAAGTTTTATGAGATCTAATAATCGTATTGGTGTTGCAGTTAATGAATCTACTGCAAATGGGGTGTTACAAAGAATCAATCAATTAGAAATTTTTGGGCTTGATGCTGCATGGCTGACTACGGGTGGTGCAAGAGCTGATGCTTTGACAGTTTTTTCTGCTGCAGCTGTTCAAACAGAAAATATATTGATGGGGACATCAATTATTCCTACATGGCCGAGACATCCTATTTCAATATTCCAACAAGTAAAAGTGATATCTGAGCTTGCTCCTTCACGATTTCGTTTAGGTATAGGTCCCAGCCACAAACCAAATATGGAAGGTATGTTTGGCGTTAATTTTCGTGATCCATTAGGGCATTTAGAAGAGTACTTAATAATTCTCAAAGATATTATTCAGGGTGACGGAGTTGATTTTAGTGGGAAATATTATCAAGCACATTCTCAAGATGGATTACATGCAGATATTCCAATAATGTCTTCCGCATTACGACAAAAAGCTTTTGAATTATGCGGAAAAATATCCGATGGTATTATAACTTGGGTTTGTCCAATGTCTCATGTAAAAAATGTAGCAATACCTTCAATTGAAAATGGAGCTTTACAAGCTAATCGTGATAGTGTTCCCCCATTAATCGTGCATGCCCCAATTTGTATATCAGAGGAGAAAGAATTGGTCAGGGATGCTCTTAGATCCCAAATGGGAATATATCCTACCTTACCTTTCTACAACAGAATGTTAATGGATTGTGGTTATGAGGAGGTAGAGCATACTAAAGTCTGGAGTGATAGAATGGCAGACGACTTAGTCATATCTGGTACGGAAGAACAAGCTTCTGCCAAAATTGAAGCAATGTTTGATACAGGAATATCAGAGCTTTTATTTTCCATACTTACTGTAGGAGATAATCGTGAGGAGTCCCTCGAAAGGACTGCAAAGTTCTTAGGAAAATATATTTCAAATATGTAATTAAAAATTTAAGCTTTTTGCAATTTTGCGTTTGTGGAATTTGGGATCACCTAGGAAATGATAGAGAGTTCTGGACATTTGTGTGTGTAAGGTAAGCCCATATTCTCGCAATGATCCTATTCCAGCATGTACTGTATGCCCACCGTCACAAGCTTTTAAATAGGCTTCACTGGAAACTGCACTTGCAAGATGAATACTTGTATTTGAATCCATATTTGATTCAAGTTTCCATAAAGCTTCATATGTTGTCCATCTAGCTGCATCCAGGTGATTTACTATTTCTATGATATGGTCCTGTACTCTTTGAAATCTACCAATAGATTGCCCAAATTGTTTTCTAGTTCTGCTATATTCGACCGAGAGATCGAATACTGCTTGAGAACCACCAACTTGGTATGAACATAGTATTGGTAAAGAATTTAAGATACCTGTATATAGGCTATCCCATTGGTCAGTATTAATATCTCCCAAAATCATATCGTCAGTAATTTTGACAGATTCAAAAGAGATTTCTGAAGATGCACTAAGAAAACCTTCTAATTGTTTTCTTTCAATACCTTCAGAATTGACATCAATAAAAACAATTGATATGGAATCTTTATTTTTTTCAGATCTAACAGCACATAGGATATGGGTTGCACTTAATCCGTCTTGTACAAAAAGCTTTGTGCCAGTCAAAGAATTATTTTCTATGGAAAGGTTTATATATTTTTTATCCCATCCATAACTTGGTTCAGTAATTGCTGGAGTGACTATATATTCACCAGAAGCAATTTTGGGCAAAATTTCGGCCTTTTGTTTTTCATTTGCAGTTTGAAGAAGAATATTTACGGACAATATTCCAGATGAAAAAAAAGGTCCGGGAACTGGTCCTCGTCCAAGTTCTTCGTAAAGAACTGCTGCATCTGTTAAAGAGTTTTCTGATCCACCATATTTTTCTGGAACCAAAATTCCTAGCCATCCAATTTCACACACGCTGTCCCATAAATCTTTGTTAAATCCTGATTCAGTAAGATCTAATTCTAATATTGTTTCTTTAGAAAATTCTTGACTAACAAATTCTCTTGCTGTGTTTTTTATTAATTCTTGATCGGGAGATAGTGATAAATCCATTCGAATCCTCCTAGGATAATGTTCCTGCTTGCTCTTTTATTTCACGACCTATACCAATTCTTCTAGACATAATGACTCTTTGTATATCTGTAGTACCACCTGGATGTAATCCAACTATTGCACCACGATGTTGCAATTCTATTGCTCCATCATACAAACCCCATTTTTCGTCGTTTGTTATTGCATACGGGCCTAGGATATCTAATATCTTTTCTGCAATTCTTAAAGCAGATGTTTTTCTGTAGAAAGAACTTTGAGGACCTTCATAGGTTCGTTGTTTGTTGGCATGAGCAAGCCAATAGTTTCTCAAATTGAATAATCGTGTAATTTCAGACTCTATATAGATATCTACAATATTATCTTGTATATCTTGATTTTTTATTAATGGTTCTCCAAGACTTTCTGAATTTTTACAGTAATTAATAATTCTATCAACAAGGTCATTTTTGCGGATTTGGCCACCACCACCATGCTCAAGTTCTAAGTGAGTAGTTGCAACTTTCCATCCGTTATTTAGGCCGCCTATAAGGTTTGTTGCAGGTATTCTTACATTATCAAAAAATATAGTATTTTTTTCGCCAGTTCCTGCTCCACCTTCTCCTCCTGTCGTTAGCAAATCCATAGGGACAATAGTAATTCCAGGCAAATCCATTGGAACTATAAACCAGGATAGATTTTCATGGCGCTTACCTTCAGGATCAGTAAGACATATCATCCATGATTGTTCTGCTCCATGATTACTTCCAACCCATATCTTTTGACCATTGATTACATAGTCGTCACCATCTAGTATCGCTGTGGTTTGAACTCCAGCTAAATCCGAACCTGCGGATGGTTCAGAGAGAAGTTGCCAAGTTCTGACCTCTCCTTTGAATATGGGGGGGAGAAATTCTTGTTTTTGTTCCTCTGTACCCCATACTAAAATAGATGGTCCACCAAGCCTACCTCCTGAATCATAATAGGGAGGTATAGGGAGTCCATATTTACCCACTTCTTCTTCGATAATTATTGCATGATCTATAGTTAACCCGCCGCCACCATATTCGGTTGGAGCCATAGGCCAAAGCCAACCTTTTTCTCCTAAAGCTTTACCTACAGCACGTCTAATCATATATTGATCATATGTTAGATCTTTTGGGTCTACTGGATGTTTTAAATCTTTTGAAATAGTAGTTTCTAGAAATGTTTTTACTTCTTTCCTAAATTCTTCTTGTTCTTTTGTGTATTGAAGTTCAAAATCCATTCTCTTACCTCCGTAATTGGAAATAACCAATTTGCTCTATCACATTAAGATTAAAGACTAATATACTGTAGACCAAATATAATATCAATCGATTCTAGACAAGATTTATTATT
>VFGE01000034.1 GCA_009392515.1 SAR202 cluster bacterium
TAAAAGACGTGCCATACCATATTCGAATCCAAAGATTAATAGATACTATTGATACAAATGAATACAAAGATAGTTGATAAATTATTAAACTCTCTATAGACTGTCGATACATTGATACTTAAAGTGGAGGAGAGTACTCTAATGAAGGCAGCCGTATTATATGAAACAAACCAACCTCTAGTTATTGAGGAAGTAGAATTAGATGCACCCAAAAAGGGTGAAGTACATGTAAAAATTGGAGCTGCTGGCGTCTGTAGAAGCGACCTACATTTCATGCATGGAGATGCTATCATCCAAACTCCCGCAATATTAGGCCATGAAGGAGCAGGAACAGTCCTAGATGTTGGAGAAGGTGTAACAAGTGTAAAGCCAGGTGATGATGTAATACTTTCATTTGTTCCAAATTGTGGCCGATGTCCGTATTGTCTTTCAGGAAGAGCTAACCTTTGCGATCTACATGGAGCAACATCAGGTACTCTATTCGATGGTACAAACAGGCTACATATAGGTGATCAATATATTACTCCTATGGGTAAAGTTGGATGTTTTGCTCAAGAGGCTGTAGTTCCTGAGACTGGTTGTATCTTACTTCCAAAAGGATTCCCCTTACCCCAAGCCGCTTTAATTGGATGTTCTGTAACAACAGGTGTTGGTGCTGCTATGTATAATGCAGAAATAAAACCTGGTAGCACAGTTGCTGTTTTTGGAGTTGGAGGTGTAGGACTAAATGTTATACAAGGAGCAAGGCTATTAGGAGCAAGTAAAATTATCGCTGTTGATATTCATCAAAGCAAATTGGAATTTGCATCTAAGTTTGGAGCAACAAATACAGTTGATGCTAGCTCTGGAGATCCAGTTGCAAAAGTAAAAGAACTAACTGATGGTCTTGGAGCAGATTATACCTTTGAAGTATTTGGTTCTTCTGAAACAGTTCTTAATGCATACCACTCTGTTAAAAAAGGCGGACAGGTTGTTATAGTTGGTATAGCACCAGTGACTGCAACAGCGGCAATAGACCCAGTATCTCTTGTGCGATTTGAAAGAACAGTAAAAGGATGCTACTACGGTAGTGCAAGACCTAATATAGACATGCCAACAATGGTGACTTTATATAAAACCGGTCAAATAGATATAGATGGCTTAATTACACGAGAATACAGTTTGGAAGAAATTAATCAAGCATATCAAGACATTGATACTACAGAAATTGGTCGTGGAGTGATAACCAAATTCTAATTGATAGATTTGCTTTTCTGTTGACATATACTTGACATTATTCTAAGATACTTGCTCACCGTAGATTGTAAATATATATATTAAGAGGTTAAATTTTGACAAAAGTATTTTCCGACGATAACGAATCTTTTGAAAGCTTACTAAGGCGCTTTACAAAAAAAGTTCAACAAGATGGTATACTCTCAGAAGTTAGAAGAAGAGAACACTTTGAACCTCCTAGTATCAAACGAAAGAAAAAAGCAGCCGCTAAGCGACGTAAAAGTATTCGTTAGTCTACATATCAACAAATTATTCAAATTATAGAGCAACTATGTCTGAATTAAGTGAAAAGATCAGCAGTGATCTCGCCGATGCAATGAGGCAAAAAAATGAACCTAAGAAAACAGCCCTTCGTATGGTCAAAGCCGCTATCCGCAACGAAGAGATAGCCTCACAAACCACACTAGATGATCAAGGTATTGTCAATGTAATATCGAAAATGTCAAAACAATATAATGATAGTATTACACAGTTTAAATCAGCAAATAGAGATGATCTTGTTCAAAAAGAACAAACAGAGTTAAATGTTTTACTTGAATATTTACCCCAGCAACTAACAGAAGATGAAATCACACAAATAGCAAAAGATATACTATCAAATTTGAATGAAGAAAATAGATCTAATTTTGGTATGATCATGAAAGAAATCATGCCTAAGCTAAAAGGTCAAGCAGACGGTTCGATTGTTAGTAAAATCGTTAAAGACTTACTCTAATCAACTGTGATAGTATTAAAGTCGAAGAGATTAGATACATCAAGAGGTTGTTTTGAAATTTGGTATAGTTGTATTCCCTGGTACTTGGAGTGATACTGATTGCTACTTTGCTGTTCACGATATTCTCAATCAAGATGCAGAATATGTATGGCATAAAGATACTGATTTAGATAAATTTGATTGTATAATTTTACCTGGTGGCTTTTCATATGGAGACTATTTACGTCCTGGTGCTATGGCAAAATTATCTCCCATTATGAACTCTATTAAAGAATTCTCTAGCAAAGGTAAATTTATTATTGGTATTTGTAATGGATTCCAAATACTTTGTGAATCAGGATTATTACCAGGAACTTTAATCAAAAATACAACTTTACAATTTAGATGCCAATGGACAAACTTATTCGTAACAAATAACGATACCCCTTTTACTAATGCTTGTGAGAAAGGATCTGTTCTTAATATTCCTATATCTCACGGGGAAGGAAATTATTTTATTGACAATAATGGATTAGAACAACTTTATAAAAACAATCAAATTGTACTTCAATATTCTGATATGAATGGAATAATCACTGATCAATTTAATCCTAATGGGTCAGTAAATAACATCGCCGGTATAATTAATGAAAAAAGAAATATTATCGGAATGATGCCTCATCCTGAAAGAAGCTGTGAAGCAATATTAGGAAGTACTGATGGTAAAAAAATTTTTGGATCAATTATTAACACTATTGAGTCTAAATTATTTAAGGAGACCCAATGATTACTGCAATCCTGTTTGCACTCCTAGCTGCAACAGGATGGGGTTCTTCAGCTATTTTTACTAGAAAAGGATTGGAGCATTTACCAACTTCAATAGGAACTATATTATCTTTGGTTGCAAGCTTCATTGTTTTAGCAACAGCAGCAGTTATAGTATATGGGTTTAAGGCTTTTTCCATTCCTATGACTATATTTTATATATTAATATTCATCGGAATTATAAACTACCCTATAGGACGATATATGAACTTTACTTCAGTACGTTTAGCAGGTGTTAGTCGATCATCTCCATTGCTTGCTTGTGCACCTTTAGTTAGCTCTGGTTTAGCAATAATCTTTACAAATGAACAATTAAACATATATCTAGGCATAGGAACCCTATTGATTGTTTCTGGAATCATACTTGTGGTTAGTGAAAGAAGATAAAAATATGAAATCGTTTATTACAGAAAAAAATATGGTAATTTTAGGAATGTTGTGTGCACTTATTGGTGGTAGTGCTTATGGCGCCTCCCAATTTATGTTCAAACAAGTTTTTAAACAAAATATTGATCCATTAGTAGCTGTTTCATATGCATTATTGAGTGGAACAATAATCCTTATGATTTTAAATTTAAAATCATTGAAAAAACCAGAAAAACAAATACCTAAAGAAGCGTATATTTATTGCATAATAGCAGGAATTTGCGCTTCAGGAGGGTTAGGATTTAGTGCACTTGCACTAAACATAGCACCTGTAGTTGTAGTATCGCCAATTTTCGCTCTTGTACCATTAGTTACACTAAGTCTTACAGTAATCTTTCTTAAAGCAACTGATCAGGTCACTAAAAAAATATGGATAGGTGCAACTTTAGTTGTAGTAGGAGTTATATTTATAGGGTTTGGATCATATCAATAGTTAATTATGAAGTACACACAATCACAACTAAATGAAATTGCATTAAGCTCTGAAGAATATGAACTTATAGTAGAGAAATTAGGCCGAGATCCTAATTATCTTGAACTAGGTTTATTTGGTGCTCTATGGAGTGAGCATTGTGGATATAAACATTCTAAAAATCTAATTAAAACTCTACCTAATTCTAGTACTGCGCTCTTAGCAAAGCCAGGAGAAGAAAATGCTGGAGTCATTGATATTGGAAATAATTTAGCAATAGTATTTAAAATTGAGTCCCACAATCATCCATCCGCAGTTGAACCATATCAAGGTGCTGCAACCGGAGTAGGTGGAATTATCAGGGATATACTAGCTATGGGGGCAAGACCAATTGCTATTTTAAACTCTCTTAGATTCGGCCATGTAAATAATAACCGCAATGAATATCTTTTTGAAGGCATAGTTTCAGGAATATCTGGTTATGGAAATTGTATAGGCATTCCAAATATTGGGGGTGAAACTAAATTTTCTGATTCTTATTCTGGGAACCCTTTAGTAAATGCCTTTTGCCTAGGAATTACTAATAAAAACAATTTAATGAGTGCAGCATCTTACACTCCTGGCAATATTATAATGGTAATTGGGTCACCAACTGGACGTGATGGAATTCATGGCGCTTCTGGTTTAGCTTCACGGAATTTAAATAAAAATGAATCAGAACAAGATAAGCGGCCAACGGTTCAAATAGGTAATCCTTTTATGGAAAAAGTTTTAATTGAATCATGCTTAGAAATTGTATCAAAGAACCTTATAGAGTCCCTACAAGATCTGGGAGCAGCGGGACTTACGAGTGCAATTGTAGAAACGGTTGATAAAGGTAAAACTGGGTTTAATATAGACTTGGCCAAGGTTCATCAAAGAGAAAATAATATGACCCCGTATGAAATCATGTTATCTGAGTCACAAGAACGTATGTTGATAGTATTCTCTCCTAAAAATACTAATAAAATCCTATCAATTTTAGATAAATGGGATATAGAGTATTCAACCATTGGAGAAATAACTGATTCTCAAAATGCAGAAATATATTTTGGTGAAAATTTAGTAGGTAACGTTCCAATAAATACTTTAACTACTCCTCCTTTATACAACTTGGATAATACACCTCCAGAAGAAATAATTGAATTACAAAATATTGATCTTTCATCTATACCTACACCAAATAAAGAAAAAGCAAATGAAATACTAATAAAACTACTTAGTAGTCCAAATATTGCTAGTAAAAAACCAATTTTTATCCAATATGACCATCAAGTTCAAACAAATACTATAGCATCTCCAGAAGATGCCGATTCTGCGATTATTCGTATTAAAAATAGCAAGGTTGGTATAGGAATTAGCATCGATGGTAATGGCAAAACAACCTATCTCAACCCATTTGAAGGTGGGAAAATTGCTGTTGCCGAGGCATGTAGAAATTTGATCTGTAGCGGTGTTGCCCCGCTAGCAATTACTAATTGTTTAAATTTTGGTGATCCTACAACCCAACTTGTATCATATCAACTCAATCAATCAGTTAATGGGATATCCGAAGGATGTAATACTTTTGGTATACCAGTAATAAGTGGTAATGTTAGTTTATACAATTCTACCGAAAAAGGTCCAATATTTCCCACCCCGATCATAGGAGCGGTTGGTAAAATTGATGATGTAAAAAATATAACAACTTCAAAGTTTAAAAATTATGACGATTTAGTTATTTTGCTTGGTAGTAATACTCTATCTAATGATCATAATGATTTAGCAGGTAGTGAATACTTAGAAATTATTCACAAACAAATCGCAGGTTCTCCTAAAATTGATTTAGAATTTGAAAATCGATTACAAAAGTGCTGTCTTAATCTTATCAATAATGAACTACTTATTTCTGCACACGATTGTTCTGAAGGGGGAGTTGCAGTAACTCTTGCGGAGTCATGTATTTTATCTAATATTGGATTCGAATCAGAAATTGAAATTAACGAACGATGGGATGTATCTCTTTTCGGAGAAAAACAGTCTCAAATAATTGTTTCTATCAACCCAAATGAGTTGATTTCTTTTTCAGATATTTGTAATGATTTTAATATACCTTTTGTAATATTAGGTGTAACAAAACCCGAAATATTTAAAATAAATTCCTTAATTTCAAATACAGTATCTGAATTAAAAAATGCTTACTCTACTAATTTTGTTGAATAATGTGCTATAATCAACAACTCGCAAATAAATCATAAAACTAGTTTCTAGTTTACGGAAGGAAAATATAAATGAAGGTTATATTTGTCAAAGATGTACCTGGTAGCGGTAATGCTGGCGAAGTAAAAGAAGTGAAAAATGGATATGCACGCAACTACTTAATCCCACAAAACTTTGCCTTGCTTGCATCCCATGACAATTTACAACGATTATCAGCAATTAAAAAAGCTGGAGATGAACTCCGAATTAAGGAAGAACAAGACCAAAATGAATTGGCCAACCTACTTAATGATATGGAGTTTGAATTGTCAGAGAAGGTAAATTCCTCTGGAAAATTTTACGGATCGGTAAATAATACAATGATTGCTGAAAAAGTTGAAACAGATACAGAACGATCCCTTGATAGAAGACTTTTTCATATAGAAAAAACTATCGAAGAACCTGGTATTTACTCGGTTGGAATAAAATTTCCTAGAGGTGCTGAATGTTCAATTAAAGTCAAAGTATCAGGCGTCGATATACAAGGTAATCTTATTGAGGCTCAAGAAATTACTGAAGAACCAACTGAAGACAATGTAGAAATTAATAATATAGATTCGGAAATTAACGAAACTATTGTTAATGAAACTTTGGATCAAGAAGATACTGAAAATACGATAGAAGATACTGAAATTCAAAACACTACAGAAATAAACGCTCAAGAATCACCATCAACTCCTGAGAGTGAAGATAAAGACGAAGATAATCAGTAATAATATAAAAAATACGTATCGTCCGTAACGTAATTATTAGAAATATATAGTATAATTTATCTCCCCAATTAAGGAATATAATTGCTTTGATTTAACTTATAATTCATTAGCATGATGAGGGCATACTATATGTATACAGATCGATTGCCACCTAGTGATGAAGCTGCAGAACAAGCAGTTTTAGGTTCTATATTAATTGAAGGAGATTCACTTTCTGAGGTTTCCTTAATTATAAAATCTAGTGATTTCTACACAGAAAGAAACAAATGGATTTACGAAGCATGCCTGTCATTATATAACCGTGGAGAACCAATTAATCAAATTAGTGTTGCTCATGAATTATCTTCGACAGACAAACTTGAAAGTATAGGTGGCGAAGGTTTTCTAAGTAATTTAATTGCAAATGTGCCCACTTCTGTATACGCAAGTCATTATGCTCAAATAATCAATAGAACATCCACAATGAGAAACCTAATTAAAGCTGCGACAGAAATTGCGTCTCTAGGTTATGAACCAGATTTTGAAGTTGATTCAGCAATAAAACAATCAGAAGATATACTTTTCCAAATTAGAGAAACTCGAGAAAATCGCGATTTTAGATCACTGCGTGATGTGCTAGATACCTACCTCGAAGAATCTTCTAATGACGATCCTGATAGTTTAACAAATACACAGCCTATTTTAACAGGTTTTCGAGATTTAGATTCTTTATTAGGCGGTTTACAAAGATCAGATTTGTTTATTTTAGCGGCAAGGCCAAGTATTGGTAAAAGTAGCTTGGCTCTAAACATCGCAATGAATGCTTGTAAAAATAATTCTACTGTTGCGATTCTAAGTTTAGAGATGAGTGGAGAACAATTAGCTATGCGTATGGTCTCATCAGAAGCCAAAGTAGATGCCCACAAGGTACGACAAAATCTCATAAACAGCCAAGAACAGCAAAGAATAGTATCAGCTATAGGAACTCTTTCAGACTTAGATTTATATATCGATGACAGTCCTATACAAACCATCACAGAAATACGAAGTAAAGCACGAAGATTAAACTTAGAAAGAAATATAGATTTACTTATTGTTGATTATATGCAACTTATACAAGGTCTACATCGAAATGAAAACCGAGTGCAAGAAATTAGTGAAATTTCAAGATCCTTAAAAGGAATTGCACGAGACCTTAATATTCCTGTTATAGCTATATCTCAATTAAGCAGAGCAGTTGAACAAAGACCATCTCATCGACCTCAATTATCAGACTTACGTGACAGTGGAAGTATAGAACAAGATGCTGATATTGTTTCATTTATATATCGAGAAGATGTGTATTATACTGAGGAAGAATGGAACTCCAGAAATCCTGTTGATCCTTATCCCAAAAATATCGCAGAAGTAATTATAGCAAAACATAGAAATGGGCCATTAGGTAACATTAATTTATTTTTCAATGATCAGTATGCAGAATTTAAAGATATGGCAACACGAGAAATTGATAATTAATTATCTAATCAAAGGATCTAAATGAAAACTGATAATGGTTTCAAGTTTAATAATAGGAATTATATTCCAATACCTATAGAATTAACTTCAAGTTTATTAAAGGACATCGACTCTTATGAAGAATTCAAATGTACTCTACGTGTATTTTCTCTAATCTTCTCACTCCGACCAAAACGATTATGGATAAGTTTTGAAGAATTAATCGCTGATCCAGTTCTACTAGAATCGATACATCCCAGTAATTCACAAAACAAAACTGAAATAATTATAAAAAGTATTTATGCTGCTAAGAAACGAAAAACAATCATTATTAGGGAAAAAGTTAAAGACCAAATACAAAACAGCATTATCTTAATTAATGATAAAATATCAAATGAACTATTAAAAAGAAAAGATATTGGAAACCTAGATAATGGATTAGATCTAGAACAAACAGACTTCCAATCTAGCCAAAAACCTCAATCAAATATATATGGATTATATGAAGATAACATTGGCCAAATGACACCGCTTCTAGCAGAAGAGTTAAAATTAGCAGAAAAAAAATACCCGAATTCATGGATACAAGAAGCAATTACTGAAGCTGTAAAAAACAATATTAGAAACTGGAAATATATATCTAGCATTTTAAACAGATGGCAAATTGAAGGAAGAACAAATGGAGAGTCTACGAGATATTCTAAAAAAAGTGAACGAGAAAGCCAACTTAGACGAGCACAAAAATTTAGAGATGAATTCATCAACAAAAAATCCTGATGAACTTGATGAAAAGTGTGAACTTTGTAAAGGTACTAAATGGTTAAGTTTCAATGTCCCTGTAGGGCATCCAAAATTTGGCAAAATTGAACCTTGTGAATGTCAAAAAGAAAAACTTTCCAATGATATATATAATAAACTCCAAGAAATAAGTGGTATCAAAAGTTTAAAAAAATTGACTTTTAAAAATTTAAAACAAAATGGTCTAAACCAAGATTATTCATCGAAATTTAGACATGCCCACGCAGTTGCTCAACAATATGTGCACGAAACTAATGGTTGGTTAATATTTCAAGGGCCTAGTGGCAGTGGCAAAACACATTTACTTGTAGCTATCCTTAACCAAACCATGAAAAAAGGTAACCCTGCGTTCTATATTTCAACCCCCGATTTACTCGACCATTTACGCTCTTCATTTGGACCAAATAATATGAATGATTATGATACTTTGTTTGACCATATCAAAAATACACCATTGTTGGGTTTAGATGATTTTGGTTCCGAAAGTACTACCACTTGGGCTAAAGAAAAACTAGCGCAACTTATTAATTATAGATATAATCGTGCGCTTCCAACGGTAATTGCGCTATCAACAAGCTTAAATCAAATAGATGAAACTATTCGTGGTAAATTACATGATGATAATTTAGTTGATATAATATCCTTAGGTTCGAAGCAAAATATTTCATACGGATATTTAGATAAGCTTCGTCAGGATTTAACAAATACTATGACGTTTGATAACTTTAACTATAAAAATTCAAAGATTCTTCAAAGAGGTTATGAACAAGCAATAGAATTTGCGTCAAATCCAGATGGTTGGTTAGTAATCCGCGGGAATACTGGAAGTGGAAAAACTCATTTAGCTGCTTCAATTACGAATCAACTAGAAACCAACGAAACAAATTGTATATTTACATTTATACCCGACTTGGTTGACTATTTAAGACTTAGTATTAACAACACTAGCCCTATATCTCATGAATCATTATTAAAAGATTTAATGACTTGTGAAGCACTAATACTGGATGATTTTGGAACAAAAAGTAATTCTACATGGATTGATGAAAAAATATATCAAATATTAGTTCATAGATATGAAAGTAAATTTATTACAGTTTTGACTATTAGGAATTTAAATGAAATTCCTGACTCGATTATTTCCAGACTTAGCGATACAGCTTTAGTTGATCACATAGAATTAGATAGTCCAGACTATCGTCAAACAAAAACACTAAAGTAACTTAGGAGGCCTAAACTGACTCAGAAAAAAGATTGTGTGTTTTGCAATATTGTTGCTAAAACAGAACCAGCAGATATTCTATATGAAGATGAAGAGGTAATGGTATTTAGAAATAAATTAACCTGGGTCCCAGTAATGTTGCTTTGTATACCAAAAATTCACATGACCCAAGCTAAACTTTGGACTGATCCAATATTAGCACATGTAGGTAAAATTGCTGCATACTTAGCAGCTGAACATTGTGAAGAAGGATTTAGAATACTTTCAAATTTTGGACGCCACGGTTTACAAAGCCAAGAACATGGACACTTACATATGATTGGTGGTGTTAACTTAGGATCATATGCATAAGTTATCTACAATCTGCAGCGCCATTAACATGCATAGTTTGACCTGTCATATACCCAGCTCCTTCCGATGCTAAAAATAAACAAACTGATGAAATCTCTTCTACAGTTGCTAATCTACCAAGTGGCACTCTAGCATACCTTCTTGCTGCAAGCTCCTCTAATTCTTCCTTTGTCATCTGTGAATGCCTAGGTCCAGTAGTATCAATAGTACCTGGAGATACACAATTAACTAAAACATTGTGTGGAGCAAGTTCTTTGGCAAGTGATCTGGTAAATCCTACCAAACCCATTTTTGATGCAGATACATGAGTATAACCTTCATGACCTTCAAGTGCCATTAACCCAGCTATATTTATAATTCTTCCCCAACCGTTTGCTATCATTCCTGGAACACAAAGTTTCGAACATAAAAAAGCACCATCTAAATCTATACCAGTAACCTTTTTCCAGTCAGAATATTCCATATCTATAAATGGTGTACCAGGACGCAATGCTGCATTGTTAACTAATATATCTATTGTTCCGAATTTTTCTAATCCTGAATTAATCATAGATTCAACTTCATGTTCGTTTGAAATATCTGCTTGAATAGCCAAAACCTCTACTCCCAAGTCTTTAATCTCTTGTGCGGTAGCATTTAATTCATCGATATTAGATTTGTTGTTTATAATCACATTAGCGCCTTCTTGCGCATACATTAATGCTATAGATTTTCCTATATTTCTACCTGAACCAGTTACTAATGCTGTTCGTCCTTTTAGTGAATTCATATTATTTCCTTTCAATGTTTATTTTTGTACTCATAATGCACTATTTTTTCATCTTTACAATAATCTGTATTAATACGATAATATTATGTCTGTAAAATTCATTCTACAGTTTTATAAAGAGAAAGATGAATAATATGAACCATAAAAAGATTATTCTAACAATGATGTTAGCTTCTACCATGGTGTTAACATCTATAGCATGTGGCGGAGGAGATGAAGAAGAAGTAGTTGAAACTACTACAGAAACGGTTACAGCCCCTGCATCAACTCAAGCACCTGATCCTACTCCTACCCCAAAACCTTTACCTACAGCCACACCTATTCCTGCAAAGCCAACGGCAACACCTGTCCCACCTAAACCAACACCAACACCAAAGCCAACGGCAACACCTACCCCTACTCCAACACCTACTCCAACTCCTACTCCAACACCTATTATTAATTTGAAAAAATTTGATTCACTTGGTTTTTCAATAACTGGTGACACAAATACAATATTCACAAGTACTGGCTATACGAGTAATAACGCAACAAACGATCAAGGAGTTGTTAGTTTCACTTACAAAGGTGCACAAGTAATAATGACATGGCTTCCAAGTACTGGAGTTACTTCAGGCGGGCTATTAGCCGATACTGTAGCTACATTTAAGCAATCACAACCAAATGTGGTCTTTAATGCCCTCGGTGATTCTGGAAATATCTATATAGATAATGATAAAGTCACAGGATCTTTCGGTGGACTTGCAGTAAACGATGATAACGGAAATTTAAAAACTGGAATATTAATTGGTTCATGGACCTGTGGTGATTCTAATACTTCATTTAACATTACTGTCACAGCAGATAATTTGACCACATTACAATTACGATTTAAACGACTTACTGACAGTTTCACCTGTTAGTTTATTTATAGTATTAGTTACATATTAAAAAGGAAAAAATATGAAAATACTAAATTCTAAAATACAACAAAATATAATAAGTACAACTCTAGCGTTAAGCTTAAGTATTGGTAACGTACTTCCTGTAATGGCCGGTCACGGAGGTCCTGATGAGGGATCACCTCCTATGCAACAAGACGCAGGTCAACAACAAGGTTCAGGCGCTGATGCTGCTGCTGCCGCTGCTGCCGCTGCTGCCGCTGCCGCTGCTGCCGACCA
>VFGE01000035.1 GCA_009392515.1 SAR202 cluster bacterium
GTCATTTTTCTATAATTCATCGTTATCATCCACATTTATACTTCAATGGTAAATATATACGTTATACAGGTGCTATGTTAATAGAAAATGAAACAATGTGGATGAGTGATGGCCCAGAGGAACGTTTAACAATGTCTAGTTCCGTTCGGTGGTGTCCAAAGAATGCAGATGTATTAATTGGAGGCTTAGGGTTAGGTATTGTGCCACGATGGTTGGAACAAAAAGCTAATTCTATAACGATAGTTGAATTTTCAAGAGATGTAATTAATCTTGTTTATGATTATATTAAAACACCTAAGATGAAAATAATTCATGATGATATAAATAATTATTTAGATAAAACAGAAGAGAAATTTGATTTTGTATATATAGATACCTGGCCAGACTTAGATGCCAGCCGATTAGAAGAAATTATTTATCTGAAAAGATTATCAAAAAATGTTTTAAAAAACGAAAACAGTCGTGTAATTTGTTGGGGTGAAAATGTTGTCAGGAAGGCAGCAACTCAGTCTAATTAGTGTTTTTGCGCTCTGATTGCCTAGCTCGTCGTATTTCTCCTGCTCGTGCAAGAATATCTCTATTAGATTCATTTACTTCCATATAATTTTTTCGCCATTCATGAGTATGCCAAGTATAGGGTGTTTGTATAGTTGTTCTAGGAAACTTAGCTTCATCTATAAGTGTTAATGCCATTTTGGTAGTTTCAATTTGCATTGCTGAGTCATATGGCAGTCCAACAGGATTACCCAGAGGAAAATCCGAAAATATAAATCTTGGGACCCCACATTGTTCTACTATGTCTCTTGCTGATCCTATTATTACCGTAGGAATACCATTTTCTTCGAGATATCTTGCAACCAAACTCACGGTTTGGTGACAAACAGGTCACAGAGGAACTAAGAGTGCAACATCTACTAAATCTTTTTGCATATAATCTAATATTTCAGGGGCCACATTTTGATTAGTTTTCCTTTGAGAATAATCGGTAGGAGCACCATAAAAATTCCTTGAAATTGACTTTATTACCTTTTCTTTTACAAGGGTTTTAAGATGGTCTAATGGGAAAAAACTTCCTAAGTCATGGGTATGGGTTGCTTTTTTATCCCATGATCTATCCATAGTGTATAGGGCGGGAGGTGTGGGAGACGTTGAGAATTTATAGCTTGACCCAATTTGTAATATGCCTGGATCAAAATCAATGGATATATTTGGATTTGGTAAAGATGCAGTCGTGACAAGTCCAACATTACACTCTGATAAAGGTTTAGTTAGTTTTGTAAAAGGTACTTTTTCATTTACCGCCCATCGATATGGAATTTCATATCCTTGCGCTGCATAGAAATGTCGTGACTTATCAATATATGAAACAGCTAACCTATATGCGGGATTAAATTGCTCTTTGTTCATAGTATTAATCTAACCCATATAGTTCTTTAATTTCAGGTACATCATAAAGTTTAAGTGCATTTATGGCATTTTTCCAACAGATTTTATCCAATACTTCTTCTTTCCAAGGAAGTGAGAAAAAGAAATTAGTGTAGTTTGTTAGGTTTAATAAAGGATATGCGCTACCAAAAATAAACCTATCTGAAATTCCCCAAGAACTGTTTACTGCTTTAACCCAATCTTCTGTGCCTAACATAGTTAAATATGCATCAGGAGATACGTATATATTATCTCTTCTCATACTCGCTATAGTAATAATTTCTCGTATATAAGGATAATGGCCATGCCCACAAATTATGGTAAGATCTGGGAAATCATGTGCTACTTGGTCAATGTATTTAGGATGGGCATAGTCGATATTCAATCCACCCAATGGTCCGGATGTTTGAGGACTAATTGCAATATCTAAATCAAGGCATTTTTGATATATAGGGTAAAGACGTGGATCTGCTAAATTATCAGCATAATTTGGGCCTCTACCAGGCTCAATAAATACAACTTTAAATCCTAATTTTTTACAACGTTCAATTTCTTCTAATGGGTCATGAAAAACACCCCAAGCATCAATTCCAGCACATGCTACAAACCTAGCAGGATTTTCTTTCTGGATTTGTGCCTGCTCATCATTAGAAGTTGTTCGTTCAGGGAATACGCTGTGTCCTAGAGTCATACCTTTATTCATTCCGGATACTGATACAGCTGTTGTGACACCTGCCTCATCAAGATCTCGAAAGAATGATTCTATAGAACCATCCTTAAATGCATTGATAGAATCATAAGCTCCACTGTGTTGGGTGCGCTGTCTGAAATAGTCTGATTGTGAAGCAGTTGTTAATCTACATCGCATATCAATAATTTTTGGTCTTTCAGATTTAGGTAGCATATTTGTTCCACCACCCATATCTTGGAATGCTAAAGTATTTTCATTTACCATTTTCCCCACCTTGCCATATTTATGAATAAATTTATATTACAGTGATACAGAATCTAGGTACAAGCATAAAAGTCATTCTAATTTACGGGATAAATAAACCTCATATTCAATCTTGTTATTAGCAGGCTAGATCAGCTATAATTTTATAGTTTTAATCAATAATATTGCGGAGAATAAAATGAGTGATAAAAAAAGAATAGAACGCGACTCAATGGGTGAGATGGAAGTTAATGCAGATGCATATTATGGAGCTTCTACACAACGAGCAGTTCTCAATTTTCCAATTAGTACTTTAAGATTTTCTAAAGAATTTAATGGTAATTTGGCTTTGATTAAAAAAGTGGCAGCAGAGACAAATATTGAATTGGGATTACTTGATGAAAAATTAGGAAAGGCAATAATTTCTTCTGCTGATGAAGTTATAGAAGGTAAGTTTGAAGATCATTTTGTTGTAGATATTTTCCAAACTGGTTCAGGAACTTCTACAAATATGAATGCTAATGAGGTTATAGCTAATCGTTCTGCAGAAATACTTGGTGCCGAACGGGGATCAAGGGGTTTAGTTCATCCAAATGATCATGTGAATATGGGGCAATCATCCAATGATGTTATCCCCACAGCTATTCATATAACCGCAGCTGCGGTTATATCCCATTCATTAATCCCTGCTTTAGAAAAATTATCTATTGTCTTGAAAGAAAAAAGTATAGAATTTTTCGATATTATAAAAACAGGAAGAACTCACTTGCAAGATGCAACTCCGATACGTTTAGGACAAGAATTTGATGGATATGCAGGACAAGCAGACAGATCGATAAAACGATTACAACATGCTTTATCAGAATTATGCGAAGTAGCTATAGGAGGAACAGCAGTTGGTACAGGAGTAAACACTCATCCAGAATTTGCTAGTTTAATAACTCAAAAGCTCAGTAAGTATTTAAATTTAGATATCCGTGAAACGAGTAATCATTTTCAGTCACAAAGTACTCTGGATAATATGGTTGAAGCAAGTGGAGTTACTAAAACTATTGCAGTTAGTTTATTGAAAATTGCAAATGATATACGTTGGTTAGGTTCTGGGCCAAGAGCAGGGTTTGCTGAAATTGCTTTACCAGAAGTACAACCTGGTAGTTCTATTATGCCTGGAAAAGTGAATCCAGTTATTCCTGAGTCTGTTTGTCAGGTTGCTGCTCAAGTTATTGGGAATGATACATCCGTAACTATTGCTGGTCAGTCTGGAAACTTTGAAATAAATGTGATGATGCCAGTTGCTGCGTATAATTTAATTCAATCTGTTACTTTATTAGCTTCAGTTATTGATAATTTTGTCGAGCAATGTCTACGAGGTATTAAAGCAACATCTGCAGGTCCTGATATGGTTGAAAAGGGTTTGGCAATATGCACAGGATTAGTACCTAGAATTGGTTACGATGCTTCTGCAAATATTGCTAAAGAAGCAGAAAAAACAGGTAAAACAGTAAGGGAAGTGGCTAAAGAACAGACAGATTTAACAGATGAAGAACTTCAAGAACTTTTAGACCCTTTTAAGATGACTGAACCTGGTATCACAGGTGCACCTTCTGGAGGGTAATAAAACATAATTCAATTCAATGAAATTAAATTTATTGGACTGGTATAAAATATTATAAAATTAATGATAAACCACGAAAATATAACAACAAATTGATACCTTGTTTTAATTCTTTGTTTTATTTGGATTCCGATGATCGGAATAGCTATCAGTAATGGCCACATAATTGGTAGGTAGAAAAACAATTTAGGAAAAGAGTATATACCTAATAATACTATTAAAGAAAATCCGATTAATAATTGATCTTTAATCGATGGAAGATATTCTTTCCAATTATATAAGTTTATCCATTTATTCATTTGGTTGATGAGTTACCTCAGATTCAATAGGAGGAGCTTCTGAGTCTAATAGAGTTATCAACTCTTCACCCTCAACTGTTTCGTGAGTTAATAAATGTCGTGCTAACTGTACCAGCTTTGCACGATGCTTACTTATCATATTATGAGCAAGGTCATATGCTTCTGTAACTAAAGCTTTTACTTCTTCATCAATTTGTTGAGCAATATTGTCGCTATAATCTCTTTGTTCACTTATTTGTCTACCAAGAAATACCATTTCTTCTCTTTCGCCAAATGTTCTGGGGCCTAGATTTTCGCTCATTCCATAGCGTACAACCATATTACGTGCCATTCTTGTTGCATTTTCAAGGTCATTGCTAGCTCCGGTAGTAATTTTTTCAAATATTATTTGCTCAGCAACTCGACCCCCCATGGCCATGGCCATCATACTTTTAAATTGCTCTAAACTGTACATATGGCGATCTTCAGCTGGTATAGATTTAGTATAACCGCCAGCCATTCCTCTCGATACGATTGATACCTTCTGAACTGGATCACAATCTGGTAGCATATGCCCAACAATTGTATGCCCAGCTTCGTGGTATGCTGTTATTTCTCGTTCTAAATGACTAATTATCCTACTTTTTCTTTCAGGCCCTAGTAAGACCCTATCTATAGATTCACCAAATTCATCAAATGTGATCGATGTTTTTTTTCGCCTTGCAGCTAAAATTGCAGCTTCGTTGACTAAGTTAGCTAAATCAGCGCCACTAAATCCAGGCGTTTCTTTTGCCACGACCTCAAGGTTAACATTATCATCAATGGGTTTTCCTTGAGAGTGAACTTTTAATATTGCCTGACGACCACTAATATCGGGTAAATCTAGAGTTACCCGACGATCAAATCGACCAGGTCGTAATAAAGCAGGGTCTAGGATATCAGGTCTATTTGTAGCTGCAATAACGATTACATTACTTGTAGAATCAAACCCATCAATTTCAACAAGAATTTGATTTAGAGTTTGTTCTCTTTCGTCATGGCCACCACCTAAACCTGCTCCACGGTGTCGTCCAACTGCATCAATTTCGTCAACAAAAACTATAGAAGGTGAATTCTTTTTTGCTTGATCAAATAAATCTCTAACTCTTGCCGCTCCAACTCCAACAAACATTTCCACAAATTCACTACCGCTAATTGAAAAGAAAGGAACCCCTGCTTCTCCTGCTACTGCTTTGGCTAAAAGGGTTTTACCTGTACCAGGAGGACCGACTAGGAGTACACCTCTAGGAATCTTTGCTCCTAGTGATAAGAATCTTTCAGCGTGTTTTAAAAATTCAACTACTTCTTCTAACTCAAGCTTGGCTTCATCAGCTCCAGCAACGTCATCAAATGTAACTCCAGGTTTATTACCAAGCGAAACTCTTGCGCGGCTTCTTCCGAAGCTCATGGCTTGAGAACCTGTTCCTTGTGCTTGTCTCATCATGAATAAAAGGATTGCACCAAAGAATATTAACGGGAGAAAGTTTACTATTATACCTAGAAAATTAGATACGCCACTTGCTCCTTTAACTGTTATTTTCACTGTATTTGTGACTCCGGCATTCTGTAATATGTCTACCATACTAGAATCAGATTCTTTTCTGGAAGTAAATCTTTGTGGAGGGTAATCGTTGGTGGTTATAGTAAGATTATTTCCATCTACAGTTATATTTTCAACTCTATCATCTTGCGCTAGAGAAATTACTTCAGTAATTGCAATTTCTGATGAGGATTGATTTGATACCATAAGGTAAAAAACACCAATTACTATGAGCGCTATTCCTAAATATGCTCCAGTATTTTTGAGAAAACCTGATCCCATTTATACTCCCATTCATTTGAAAAGATTTAGATACACCAATTAGTGCCATATTTTCTGGATTAGTGTATAATCATATTTTATACTATGTAATAGTTAAAATAAAGTGAGAAGTATTTTATTCCTAAACTACGCTAATTGCAATTGATTCAAATTTTATTTTATAAATAGTATGTATATATTGTGACTGGAGGGTTTATATTTTGGGTGAGGTTTCTAATAATACTTTACAAGCTGTAATGTTTGATTATTTACAATCACAAAAAAGTGGAACTGTGGCTGAATCAGAGAATGCGATGGGTCTTCTTTTGAGATGGTTTGGTGAAGATAGGGATATTACTGAATTAAGTCCAGTCCAAATAGAAGAATACTGCTCTAGTATAAATGATAATAATGTTGACTCTAGTGCAACTATGAAGAGTTTGAAAAAGTTTTTTTCAACATTATATAAGAATGAAATAATTACTTTAGATTTATCCAGATATATAAAAATCCGTAAAAGAAAAACAACAATTGCTTCTACTGGACAAGGTCATGAAGAACAATTTGATATGTTAACTCAGGAAGGCTGGAATAAACTAGAGCAAGAAGTAGAAGATTTGAGACTAAGACGTGAAGATATTGCAGAGGATATACGGAAAGCTGCTGCAACAGGTGATTTCAGTGAAAATGCTCCTTTGGATGCAGCAAGAGAAGCACAAGGGAAAAATGAAGGAAGAATTCGGGAAATAGAAGAGACTTTAAAAAAATCTCGAGTTATGGACTCTAAAAGTATTAAAAGAAGAGGTAAATCAGCTGCATTTGTCGGTTCTACTATCGTTATAAAGAACAGGACTACTAATAAGCAAAATTCATATATGTTAGTAGAATCTAGTGAATCCAACCCTAAAGAAGGCAAATTATCGATTCAGTCTCCAATTGGAAGAGCTATATATGGTATGCCTGCAGGATCTGAGGTGGAAATTCAGCTTCCTAATGGAGAGGCTAACTTATTTTATTTATCTAGTATCAAATAAATCTATTGTATGAATACTTATTCAATTGCAGTCATTCCTGGGGACGGTATAGGTTCTGAAGTTATTAATGAAGGAATCAAGGTTCTTAAATTATTAGAAGAACAGGAAGAGATCAATTTTCATTTCGATTATTTTGATTGGGGTTCCGACTATTATCGTCAAAATGGATTAATGATGCCAGAAAATGGCTTAGAATCATTAAAGAATTTCGATGCAATATATTTTGGTGCAGTGGGTGACCCTGAAATTCCAGATCATATCACATTGAATGGTTTATTAATACCTATGAGAAAAGGTTTAGATCAATACGTATGTCTTAGACCAAATATTTTGTTCCCAGGTGTTGTCTCGCCACTTGTAAACCCCAACGTCGATTTAGTCGTGGTAAGAGAAAATACTGAAGGAGAATATGCCTCAGTGGGAGGGAATTTTAAACCAGATACTGAGGATGAAGTTGCAATCCAAACTGCAATCTTTACCAGAAAAGGAACTGAACGAATAATTAGATATGCTTTCGAGGTTGCAATTTCAAGATCTAAAACACCTAAGTTAACTTCTGTGACTAAATCTAATGCACAAAGATATGGTATGGTTTTTTGGGATAAGGTATTTCAAGAAGTTGCATCTGAATATCCAAATGTTGAAACAGAATCGTTGTTGGTTGATGCCGCATGTATGGATTTGATACGTAGACCATCAGAGTTTGATGTAATTGTTGGTAGTAATTTATTTGGGGATATTTTATCCGATATAGCTGCTGTAATTACTGGTAGTATGGGTTTAGCTCCTAGTGCAAATATTAACCCAGAAAAACAGTTTCCTTCCCTATTTGAACCAGTACACGGAAGTGCACCTGATATTGTGGGTAAAAATATATCAAATCCTATAGCTGCTGTATTATCTGCAGGTATGATGCTTAGGCATTTAGGTGAATCAGAATTAGATGAAAAAATAATTAGATCAGTATACCAGCTCATTGAAGATAAAAAAGTGCTAACTCCTGATCTTGGAGGAACAGCATCTACACAACAATTAGGTGATGAATTAGTTTCAATTTTATCTAGAATTTAACAATGACTCAATTTCATCAATATGGTGTTCAAGCCAAGCTATATTTGCATCTATTCTCTCTAAAGACTGTTGAAGAGTTCTATACGCTGATTCAATAGGGTGATCATTAAAAAATCCTTCAACATTATCATAATCTGATTGTGTAAGTAAGTTTCCGGTAATTCCGACAAGTCGCATCATAGCAAATCCACCAGACCCATATCGTTCGTCTAGTAGATCCCAGTTTGATTTGATAAAGTTCCATGTAGCTTCTGCACCGTTATTTCTATTAACTGACATTAGTGATAACAAAGAGACAGTATCTTGTGTACGAATTTCATCACTGATACTTAGTTGCAATGTTTTATTGAATAACTCATCATTTTCAACTCTACATAGAGAGGCATACAATCGTAGTTTTTCTTCTTGTAGCTGTTCTTTTCTCGCTCTATCTAGTATTAGGTTATAAATACTTTTATCTCCGGTTTGTGCAGATAAATTGTATACAATAGAACGTAGCTCAGGTGCCAAAGAAATTTTGTTAGAAAAAAATTGCTCTAATAATTCGATTGATTTGTTAATGGTATCTTTGTCTCCAAAACTTCCAAGTGAAGAGAGAATAGTGGTACGTAATAAAGATTCTAAATGACCTTCATTTGGGCTTACTTCCCATCCGAGTTTTTGCCCGATTGGTTTTAGGGTTTCGACACACATATTTCTATAGATCTTCCCCAATTTTGTTTTTCTCAGAAGTAAATCTATGGATCGCATGTTATTAGTTAAATCGCTCCAAACTCCAAAATCTTTTTCATTGTTATAGGCTTTAATTAATTCTAAAAAGACCGTAGCACTAATTTTGCGTGCTTTTGCTAATGCATAAGCATCAGATTGTATTGATAATCGATCTGTTGGTTTTAATAGCTGTTTATTTATCAATTCTGACAAGTTTTTCCAGTGTTCCTTAGGATAATTAACTCTATAGAAACCAGCAGTGTCATAGTTAACTTTCATGAAACCATTGTTTGTATCAGTTGGGGCATCAATGGTAGTTGAAGTTGAATTAAGTATAAAAGAGTTTACGTTATCCATATTTTTACCACTTACAATTGATATTGGTACTAACCATGTATCTGGTAATTTGGTTTTATTTGAATAGAGAAATCGTTCTTGATTTAAATTCAATTTAGAATCTGATTCCCATGTAAGATTTATGACTGGATATCCAGTTTGTTTTGTCCAACTTGCCATCATTGGTATAATTTCTGTTTCTGAAGCTTCTTGGATACACTCCCATAAATTGTTACCTTCAGCATTAGAGTATTTATATAGTTGCATATATTTTCTTAAACCATCTCGAAACTTGTCTTCACCTACGTAAGTTTCAAGCATACGTATTATTGAGGCGCCTTTGCTGTAGCTTATTGCATCGAATAATTGGTTTATTTCTGAAGGATTATTGACTGCTTGAACAATTGGGTGTGAATTTTCAAGGCCATCTAAGGATAAGCCGGAGTTATAATCTGTATAGATAAATTGTGTCCACATATTCCATTCAGGAAATAAATGATCGATTGCTTTTGTGGCCATCCAGGATGCAAAGCTTTCATTGAGCCATAAATCATTCCACCATTTCATAGTCACTAAGTCACCAAACCACATATGTGCCATTTCGTGTGCTACAATTTCAGCTATTCGTTGTTTTGTTGCTGGTGCAGAGTTATTTTTATCAAAAAGTAATGCTACCTCTCTATAAGTAATTGCACCCCAATTTTCCATAGCTCCTGCTGCAAAATCAGGAATCGCTAAGTGGTCGAGTTTTGGTAAAGGATAATCAATTTGGAAGTATTCGTTATAGTATTCAAGTAAATCTTTAGCTACTTCAAGTGCAAATTCTCCATGTATGACATTATGTTTTGTTGCCCATATATTAATTTCAACGTTATTTTCAGCTATTGTTGTGCATTTATCGAGATCGCCAATGATAAAGGCTAGTAAATAGGTAGACATAATTGGTGTTTTATCAAAATATACTTTCTTGTAACTATTTTCAGAAACCTCTTCTTTTGTTATTGGCATATTGGAAATAGCTTCCATATCTTCTGGAACATTTAAGACTATTTCAAATGTACTTTTAATTTCTGGTTCATCCCAACAAGGGAAAGCCCTTCTGGCGTCAGTTGGTTCAAATTGAGTACACGCCATAATTTTCTTATTTCCCTTTTCATCTTCATATGTACTTCGATAAAAACCATGCAGTCTGTCATTCAAAATTCCTGTAAATTCGACCGATAGCGAAGCTTTCGATTCATTGATAGTTTTATCAAAATTTACTGTTACTTGTTCTTTGTCTTCATTGTATTTGAAGTCGATGGATGACAATGTTTCTGAGTCTGTAGAAATAGAAGAACTTATTAAGTCTAATTCAATTGCATTCATCGTAATTTGATTGGTAGGCTCAGATAAGGACAGTTCTATTATTACTTTGCCCTTAAAGGTCATAGTATCAAAATCAGGTGTTAGAGATAAATTATAATTAGTAGGTATTATTTTATTGGATAGTTGATATTCGTTAATGGTAGTCATTTTTGTCCTTTTAATTTATTTAATCTATCGTGATATTACTAATTTATAGCCTTGGCCTCTTTCGGTGACTATAATTTTTGGTTTTGTTGGGTCTCGCTCTATTTTTTGTCTGAGGTGTTGAATATGTATTTTAGGTAAGTATTTTGTATCTAAGTATTGTTGACCCCATACTTTATCTAAGAGTTGTTCACTAGATAAAGGGCGTCCAAGATTTTTAATCAAGTGGAAAAGGATATTATATTCAATATAGGTTAATTTTGCTTGTTTTCCTCGAACTTTCACTTCTTTTGATTCAAATTCGACTGTTAAATCTTTTGTTTCAAAAGGGGTATCATTTTGAGATAATGGAAGTGTTCGACTTCTTCTTATAACTGCTTGAATTCTAGCCAAAAATTGTATATAACTGAACGGTTTAATAATCCAATCATCTGCTCCCCATTCGAGTCCTTTTACAACACTTCTATCATCGCTATTATTAGAAAGCATGATAATTGGAACTTCTGAAAAGTATCTAATTTCTTTACATAAGTAAAAGCCATTTTCTTCTTTTGGTGCAAGATCAATAATTACGAGATCAGGTAATGTGTTTTTAATAAGTCTAATTGTATCATCTTGGGCAGTAGTTAAAGTAACTATAGCCTCAGGCCATCTAGTTTTAATGCATGTAGATATTTCTTCTGGGTCTTCTGAATGCCCATCTACGATTATTACTTTCATTTGTTAAATATCCCAAAATTTACTTAAATTACCAAGAATAATTGCAGCTTTAGTTGCGACAGTGGAAATAGAGTATATCATATACTGAGAAAGGTTCCAAATCATGGTACAATTGCTTTTCTAGTGAAAAAATATTTGGGAGAGATTATGAATGAGATAAATAGTGCTAATATTCTAATGGATGTGATTGCCAATGCTAAACAAGACAACATAGCCCTTAAAACTCCAGAAGGTATTGTTTTAACTTATGCTAATATTTTAAACCAAATTAATAGAATAAATAATCAGTTGCAAAATGTTGGCGTGGCTCCTGGTGATCGTGTAGCAATGATTTTACCTAATGCTATAGAAACAGTTATATGCTTTATTTCTGCTGCATCAGTAGGCACTGCTGCGCCTTTAAATCCCGGATATAAGCGTGATGAATTAGAATTTTATTTAGATGATACAGACGCTAAAGTCGTGATTGTTCCTGAAGATTTTGATCATTCTAATTTAGATTTTTTAAGTAGTGATGTAAAAGTAGCAACAGTGCTTGTAACAGATCAAGGAGAAGTATCTTTAAAAGATATAGATGACACGTCTTCCTCTGGTAATTATGCTTCTTCAGATGATGTTGCGTTGGTTTTGCATACTAGTGGAACTACAAGCAGACCCAAAAGAGTTCCATTAAAACATAGTAATTTATTATCATCAATTTCAAATATAGCTGATACATATAATTTAAATAACAGTGACGTTTCATTATGCGTTATGCCTTTATTTCACGTACATGGTTTAGTCGCGTCATTACTTTCAACATTAGCTACAAGCGGTACAGTTGTAATACCTTCGGGATTTAATCCTTTAAGAATGAATCAATGGATTACTGATTTTAATGTTACATGGTATACAGCAGTTCCAACCATGCATCAAACTTTTGTTAATAGAATTAAGAGTCAAAACAAAGGAGAAGACGCTCAAATAAATTCTGAATTGCGATTTATCAGATCATGTAGTTCTTCCTTAGCCCCAATATTAATGGACGACTTGGAATCTATTTTTCAGGTACCTGTATTAGAGGCATATGGAATGACTGAAGCATCTCATCAAATGTCATCAAATCCATTACCTCCAAGCGATAGACTTCCTGGCTCAGTAGGTACTCCTACTGGTATAGAAATTGCCATAATGGATGAAGAAGGTAACTTACTCGAGAATCATGAGCTTGGCGAAGTTGTAATTAAAGGTAAAAATGTAATTGATGCATATGAAGATAATCCTGAAGCTAATAGCACCGCTTTTACTAATGGATGGTTTAGGACTGGTGATCAGGGAGTGATAGATGATAATGGTTATTTAAGTCTAACTGGGAGATTAAAGGAATTAATAAATAGAAGTGGCGAAAAAATTTCACCAAGAGAAATTGATGAAGCGTTAATGGATCATCCTAAAGTTGCCGAGGCAGTAGCATTTGGTGCTCCTAGTGCTGTTCATGGAGAAGAGCCTTCAGCAGCAGTTGTAGTAAGTGGGGAAGTTACAGAACAAGAATTAATTTCTTTTGTTCGTGAAAAGTTAGCTAATTTTAAATGTCCTCGAAGAATATATATCGTTGAATCAATCCCACGAACAGCAACAGGTAAAATTCAACGTCGTTTGGTAGCAGAAGAATTAGCGTCATCGTAAGACTTTAAGGAAGACAAATATGAAGATTGCTATATATGGAGCTGGCGCTATAGGTGCCTTATTAGGAGCTAAACTTCATCTTAGTGGTGAAGATGTGACATTAATTGCTAGAGGCCCTCATTTACAAGCAATGCAAAAATCTGGTGTAACGGTTATTGAATCTGGAGAAACGTATATTTCACATCCTTCATTAGCTGAAAATCCTAAGGATATTGGACCTGTTGATTATCTTTTTATTACTGTTAAAACCAATGGACTGGAAGCAATTGCGGAAAATATACCCTATCTCTGTGATGAAAATACTGCTGTAGTAACTGCGCAAAATGGTATTCCGTGGTGGTATTTTTATGGTTTAGATACTAAATTTAAAAATACGAAACTTAATTCCTTGGATCCAAAAAATATTATTGAATCAAATATAGAAAATAAGAGCATAATAGGATGTATTGTATATCCTTCAGCAATTATTTCTGAGCCAGGTGTTGTAACACACCTTGAAGGGGATAGATTTTCTTTAGGTGAACCTGACGGGAGTATTTCTGAAAGATGCAAAACCCTTTCAACAGCATTAATTAAAGCAGGATTTAAAAGTCCAGTTAGACCCAATTTACGGAACGAAATATGGGTTAAATTAATGGGAAATATTGCAATGAATCCTATCAGCATGATTACAAAAGGTAGTTTGAAAGATATTACAGAGAATGAGATAACGAAAGATTTTGCTCGAAATGTCATGCTTGAAGCAGAATCTGTGGCAACAGCGTTAGGCGTTAAAATGCAAGTTAGTGTAGATCAGAGATTAGAAGGCGCTAAAAGTGTAGGCGAGCATAAAACATCAATGTTACAAGATTACGAACAAGGTCGACCAATTGAATTAGAAAGTATTATTGGTTCGGTTGTAGAACTTGCAGATATTTTACATATAAAGGTTCCCAATATAAAAACTCTATACGGAATTTCAAAAATGCTTGCCATAAAGTCTGGAATTTATAAGTAATTGGAAGTTAATTCCATGGTTAAAAAATCGAGTTATGAAAAAATTAATTCCAAACAAGATTTACCCAAAGTAAAGGATGCTCCTATAATTTGGGGCGGTGGATCTATGGCGATACCTAATCCTATCGATATAAAAAAAATTATAGATATGATCCCAATGGGAGAAATTATGACTTTAAATGCGATTAGAGATCAATTGTCAGTTGAATATGGAACAGATATAACATGCCCGATGACTACAGCTATTTTTATCAATCTCATAGCAAAGTCATATGACGAAGGTGATATTACGTCACCATATTGGCGAGTCGTGAAAAATAAAGGTGAATTGAATAGTAAATTTCCTGGAGGAATTGAAGGTCATTTAAATTTTTTAGTTTCTGAAGGAATTACTGTTCAAGAAATAAAGGGTAAATATTATGCAAAAATATAAATATTCAATATGTGAGGATATATATGGAAAAAAATGATCAAATTAACAAATTTGTTGAATTTTCAAAAGAAATTATTAAAACCGAAGGAATCAATGAAGAAACTTTATCAAAAATTTCTAAAGAATTATCCAAGCTTTCTAATATTGAAGATTTATTTAGGTTTGGTAATCATCGTGGAAGAGGTGCAAATGCAGCTGAATCGTATGTATTGTACGAAGATGCAGATCCCCATGGCCCAGTTCTCCAATTAGCAAAATTTGATGGACCTACTGCGATTCACAATCATGGAAGCTGGGGTGCTTTGTGTGGTTATATCCGTGAACAGTTTTACACACAATGGGCTGTTGAAGATGCTGATCCACAAAAGGTAACTCAGACACTTGATACAATTATACGACCTGGAGATTATGTTTATTGGCCTGATGTTCCAAATGATATACATAAACAAATACCTGTTGAAGATGATGCTTGGGTAATTATTTATATGGGACGAAATGCATTTGATACTGAAAGAATCGTATATGATTAAGGATTTATATCTACAAGTGTTAATTCGAAAATTAGCACTTTACCAGCAAGTTCATGATTTGCATCTAAAGTAATATGCTCATCAGTTATTTCATAAATTACTACAATTTGTCCATTTTGTAATTGTAGTTTTGCACCTACTCCCATACCTGGAGGTAACGGTTCTGCAGGAGTTTTGATTAATAGAGCTTCCGTCCATTCACCGTAGGCATCCTCTGGTTCTAAGCGTATAGTTTTTGTTTCTCCTATAACAAGAGATTTAACGCCTTCCTCAAATCCTTTGATAACCTGTTCTGTTCCTATGACAAATTCTAAAGGTTCTCTGTCAATAGAAGAATCAAATTGTTCACCGTTTTCTAATGTTCCGGTGTAATGAACAAGGACTGTATCAGCTGTTTGTGGATTTTGACCTAATTTTTCTGGACTCATAGTTGGTGTTGCTGTTGGTAAAGGCGTTGCTGTTGGTGTATTAATTATAATAGGTGATGTGTGTTTAGAACCATCAGCAGAATTTAGTAGATCTTCTTGTGTACCTGGTCTTGAACAACTTACAGTTAAAATAAATATTGTTAAAACCAAAAAGAGAGAAGATAAATACATTCTCATTATTTTATAATCCTTTCAATCTATAGTAATACTATAGAGAAAAAAGACATTACATACAAGTTAATAAAAAAAGAGGCCTGGATTTCCAGGCCTCTTTTTTTAACGTCGTATTTGTTACAAATTAAACGTCAGTTCTCCAAACATGTTCTCTCTTAGGCCACATATACTGTTGTCCTAAAGGAACGGTAATGTTCTGGATTTCAGTATAGTATGAGCTTCGTCCATTTTGTACTCCGAGAGGAGCAGATGGCAGGTCAGCGAGAATAATATCTTCCAGTTCAAGTCCTCGAGCTTTTCGAGTTGCAGAATCTGGAGATGCTGCGAGTTCGAGATATTTAGCGTCAACAACTTCACTGCTGTATCCGAGCCAGTTTCTTGAACCACCTGTTAGGAAGTAACTTCCGAACATTTCTTCTGGAGTATTGGTTGTCTGGCAGAAGTAGTATGACCAAATCTCATAGTTCAAGTTTTGAGCTAATGGGAATAACTGAGATGCTTGCATCAAGTCAATAGTAACATCGATACCGATCTTAGCTAATTCACCAGCTACGTATTCACCCTGTCGAGCATATGCTGAAGTATCTCTTACTAACATAGTGAGGGATAATCCATCAGGGAACTCTTGGGCAACAAGTTGCTTAGCTTGTTCTATCTCAGCTGCTTTAGCGTCGCCTTTAGCCCAACCTTCCATCTTTGCAACTTCACTTGGAGGTCGTCCCCAGGTAGTTTCATCAAGATAAACTGTTGGTGTCCATCGGTCTTCACCAAAGTGAACAACTTCAGCATAACCCCAACGGTCGACTGCCAAGTTAACAGCTCTTCTGAGGTTATCGTTGTCAAATGGAGGCTTAGTAGCATTCATATTGACACCTTGTGGTCGACAAGTGGTTGTGAAACCAATCCAGTCGATCTTACCCTCAGCTTTTGCCTTGTTATACAGATCATTATTGTCTGGTGAAGGCATAGTTCGGCTGACTTCAACCTGTCTGGTTAAGAAAGCTGACTGAGCAACTTCAGATGATCGAATCAACTGAATTTCCCATTCATCTAAGTATGGGAGACCAGCTCTGAAGTAGTCAGGATCTTTTTCATAAATCCATGTGGAACCTCTTTCAAAGCTCTTGAGCTTATAAGGTCCTGAACCATAGGATCGTTCGTTTAACATTTCTCTTGTTGTACCGTCAGGCATAATACCTGAGAATCCAATTGCGAGAATATCAATAAGACCAGCGAATGGTTGAACGAGATGGAAACTTACTTGTTGTCCATCTGAACTCATACCCAAGTCATCACGATCAATATCAACGAACTCTTTCATCCAACCTGAACGTGCTGATACCACACCATCAACGAGACCCATGATTTTTTCCATGCTGTACTCAACGTCTTTACCAGTCATTGTAGTACCGTCTCTAGGTCCGGCTATACCGTTAATATTGGAATGATACTTTACATTATCATGTAATGTGAAAGTCCAAGTTTTACCATCATCACTGATGGTCCACTCTTTAGCTGCGTCAGGTGCGATAACACCTGCGTCTGGACTCCATACCAAACTGCTGTACATTTTAGCGTTATGCTGAACGAATACAGAAGATGTGGCGTTATGGACGTCGAAACTGACAGGGTCTCTAGAACCTGTTGAAATTACTCTACCACCTGACTTAGGTTGAACACTAGGTTTAGGGGCAGGAGCAGCTTCTGTGGTTGCTTCTGGTTTTGCTGTTGCGGTTTCAGAACTGCTTGCTGTAGAAGCTGTAGAACTACTAGTAGAACTACTGCTACTTGTTGAAGCGGTACTGGTACTACTAGATGTAGAAGCTGTGCTTTCGGCTGCCGTAGAAGTTGTTTCTTCTTCGTCGTCACCACCACAAGCTACAGCTACTATCATAGAGATAGCAACAACTGTGCCAAGCAACAATCTAGGCGTAAGCCAAGACTTATGTGACATACATCACCTCCTTTATTTTTTGTATATACGAAATATATATACCATCACTACTAATAACCGATGGCTACTAGTAGCGACGGTTTATCTTGGATTTGGTTTATTTTATACTAAAGTCAAGAAATGTCAATAAATTTATTACGATTAACGGAATAAAGTAATAATATATTACTGAATTACATTTATTATATATTAAAAAGTGTAAAAAAATGGAATTTAGATCAAAAAAATATAATGAAATGAATTGTGAAATATCGATTTTTTACGATATCTACAAAATGAATACTAATATATGAATAAAAAAGTATATTAAATGTTCTGAATTTGGATTTTTTAGTAATGATGTATTGATGGAAATTAAATAAAAAAAGAGGCCTGGATTTCCAGGCCTCTTTCATTAACGTCAAATTTATTACAAATTAAGCGTCAGTTCTCCAAACATGTTCTCTCTTAGGCCACATATACTGTTGTCCTAAAGGAACGGTAATGTTCTGGATTTCAGTATAGTATGAGCTTCGTCCATTTTGTACTCCGAGAGGAGCAGATGGCAGGTCAGCGAGAATAATATCTTCCAGTTCAAGTCCTCGAGCTTTTCGAGTTGCAGAATCTGGAGATGCTGCGAGTTCGAGATATTTAGCGTCAACAACTTCACTGCTGTATCCGAGCCAGTTTCTTGAACCACCTGTTAGGAAGTAACTTCCGAACATTTCTTCTGGAGTATTGGTTGTCTGGCAGAAGTAGTATGACCAAATCTCATAGTTCAAGTTTTGAGCTAATGGGAATAACTGAGATGCTTGCATCAAGTCAATAGTAACATCGATACCGATCTTAGCTAATTCACCAGCTACGTATTCACCCTGTCGAGCATATGCTGAAGTATCTCTTACTAACATAGTGAGGGATAATCCATCAGGGAACTCTTGGGCAACAAGTTGCTTAGCTTGTTCTATCTCAGCTGCTTTAGCGTCGCCTTTAGCCCAACCTTCCATCTTTGCAACTTCACTTGGAGGTCGTCCCCAGGTAGTTTCATCAAGATAAACTGTTGGTGTCCATCGGTCTTCACCAAAGTGAACAACTTCAGCATAACCCCAACGGTCGACTGCCAAGTTAACAGCTCTTCTGAGGTTATCGTTGTCAAATGGAGGCTTAGTAGCATTCATATTGACACCTTGTGGTCGACAAGTGGTTGTGAAACCAATCCAGTCGATCTTACCCTCAGCTTTTGCCTTGTTATACAGATCATTATTGTCTGGTGAAGGCATAGTTCGGCTGACTTCAACCTGTCTGGTTAAGAAAGCTGACTGAGCAACTTCAGATGATCGAATCAACTGAATTTCCCATTCATCTAAGTATGGGAGACCAGCTCTGAAGTAGTCAGGATCTTTTTCATAAATCCATGTGGAACCTCTTTCAAAGCTCTTGAGCTTATAAGGTCCTGAACCATAGGATCGTTCGTTTAACATTTCTCTTGTTGTACCGTCAGGCATAATACCTGAGAATCCAATTGCGAGAATATCAATAAGACCAGCGAATGGTTGAACGAGATGGAAACTTACTTGTTGTCCATCTGAACTCATACCCAAGTCATCACGATCAATATCAACGAACTCTTTCATCCAACCTGAACGTGCTGATACCACACCATCAACGAGACCCATGATTTTTTCCATGCTGTACTCAACGTCTTTACCAGTCATTGTAGTACCGTCTCTAGGTCCGGCTATACCGTTAATATTGGAATGATACTTTACATTATCATGTAATGTGAAAGTCCAAGTTTTACCATCATCACTGATGGTCCACTCTTTAGCTGCGTCAGGTGCGATAACACCTGCGTCTGGACTCCATACCAAACTGCTGTACATTTTAGCGTTATGCTGAACGAATACAGAAGATGTGGCGTTATGGACGTCGAAACTGACAGGGTCTCTAGAACCTGTTGAAATTACTCTACCACCTGACTTAGGTTGAACACTAGGCTCAGCGGCAGGAGCAGCTTCTGTGGTTGCTTCTGGTTTAGCAGCTGCGGTTTCAGAACTACTTGCTGTAGAACTAGTTGTACTACTTGCTGTAGAAGTAGTTGAGCTACTTGTAGAAGCGGTGCTGGCGGTGCTTTCAGTAGATGAGGATGTAGAAGTAGTTTCTTCTTCATCGTCACCACCACAAGCTACAGCTACTATCATAGAGATAGCAACAACTGTGCCGAGCAGGAATCTAGGCGTAAGCCAAGACTTATGTGACATACATCACCTCCGTTCCCTATATATATGCCCCAATCTGGGACAATAATAAAAATCTGGGTCTAAAGTGATGTAACAATTACCAATCCAAGATAAACCGTCGCCACTAATAGACTCAGTGAATTCGTAACATAATAGTTAAAGAAATATTAATTGTCAATTAAAAATAAGTACATTTTTAGTAAATATGGGCATGCAATTTATATAATATGGGAATCCATGAATTCTATTAGATGAATTGTTTTCCTTCCTGTGCCGTCTTGGATTTGCTGAGAACACGAAATTCCGGTGGTTACAATGGTTGATTCAGGATTATTTCTAATTGTAGGAAAAAGTCTATGTTCTCCAATTTTCATGGATGTATCATAATGTTCTTTTTCGAATCCAAAAGATCCAGCCATACCGCAGCAGCCCGAATCTAATTCTTGTATTGTTAGTTCTGGGATTAGACGAAGGCAAGATTCTAGGCTTTTTGATCCTACTAGAGCTTTTTGATGACAATGAGTTTGGAAAAAAACTGAAGAAGAGTCAGATTTAAATTCAAGGTTTGTATTATTGAGGTCTAAGGAGGAGAAAAATTCATCAAACAAATAAGTATTATTTGCTACTATTAAAGCCTTTTCATCTGTTATTAATTCAGGGTATTCATCTCTAAGAGTAAGTATGCAACTAGGTTCTATTCCTATTATAGGAATACCTTTTTCAGCAAAAGGTATTAGTTTGTTAATATTTTCTAAGGCCAAATCTTTTGCTTTACCCAATTCTCCTTTTGATACCATTGTTCGCCCGCAACATTCATTTTCTGCAAGAGATACTTTATAACCAGCTTTTTCAAGGATATTAATAGCAGAAATACCTACGTTTACTTGATTGTAGTCAGTAAACGTATCGTGGAAAAATACAATTTCTTTTTGTGAAGTTGAATCTTTGTTTAGTGAGGTATGTTTTTTAAACCATTTCGGAAATGTTATTCTGTTTATTTTGGGCAATGTTCTTCTTCTGTCTATCCCTAGAATTGTATCAGCAAGCCATTTCGTTACGGTCAGAGAGGTAATAAAGTTGTACAAAGGTCTTATTTTTGAATTTATTTTATTTAAAGAATTGACTCTTGAAAATAATTTAGATCTCAGAGGCATTTTATGATTTTTATAATAGTTGTATAAAAACTCGTATTTTATTTTAGCCATATCTACATTAGAAGGACATTCTGCTTTACATCCTTTGCATTCCAAACAAAGATCCATTACGTCATGTAGACCTTTACTAGCAAATGTTTCAGTTGGGATTTTACCTGATAGAACAGATCTTAAAGCATTTGCTCGACCTCTAGTTGAATGTTTTTCTTCTCTTGTTGCCATGTAAGAAGGACACATAGTGCCAGTTAGATGTTTACGGCATTCTCCGACACCATTACACATTTCTACAGCTCTGGAAAATCCTCCATCTTTACTGAAATCTAATAATGTGTCTGGTTCTTTCGATTTATAAGAAGGGCTTAGCCGTAGGTTTTCAGTCATTGGAGGAGTATTAATTATTTTTCCTGGGTTTAATATATTGTCGGGGTCAAATGTAGATTTTACGTCTTTAAAAGCTTGATATAAGGTAGGTCCGAGCATTTTTTCAGTCCATACCCCGCGTACAATGCCATCCCCATGTTCTCCACTGAGTGATCCATTAAATTCAAGTACGAGATCACTTATTTCTTCAGAAATAGTAACTAAATCTTGTAAACCGGATTCAGTTTTTATATTAATCATTGGTCGTATATGCAAACACCCAACACTAGCGTGTCCATAATATCCTGCAGTTGTATTATGACTACGCACAATACTATCGAATCGGCGTACATATTCAGGTAATTTTTCTGGAGATACTGCAGTGTCTTCTACAAAAGGCAAGGGTTTTGAATCACCTTTAACACTCATTAGAAGCCCTAGACCTGCAGCTCTCAAAGCCCATGCTTTTTTTTGTTCAGCAGCAGTTAGAGCTTTTATAGATGCATATGAAAGATTTTTCTGTTGTAATGCTAAATTCATTTTATCAATTTTTGATTCAATTTCTTTCATATCATTGCCAAAAAATTCTACTAGTAAAATTGCTTCTGGATCTCCTTCAACAAAACTTTGTTGGTTTGCAAATCCCAATGATTCTTTACTTCTATCAAGAATCATTTTATCGACTAATTCAATAGCTGATGGCCCGTGTTCAAGTATCATTACAGTTGCTTCCATAGATCTAAACAAATCTGCAAAATGTACTACTGCCAATCCAACATGTGTAGGGATTGGTTCTAATTTGACCTTTGCTGCTGTTATTGTGCCTAAAGTGCCTTCAGATCCAACAATCATCCTAGACATATTTACAGGACCCCCATCATTAAGGAAATCTAGGTTATATCCTGAAACTCTTCTTTGTATTTTGGGATATCGAAAATCGAGCTCTTTTTGATGTTGTTTAGCTAACTTTAGGGTTTCAGAATAAATTCGTTTTTCCAATGAATTGGACTGTGAATCTAAAATATTTTCAAGTTTTGCACCTTCTACATCCTGAAAATGAACTTGTTCAGCATTTGATAAAATTACATCAAGCTCAAGAACTTGATCTGAAGTCTTTCCGTATACCACAGAATGAGCTCCACATGAATTATTCCCTAAAGATCCACCTATAGTTGCTCGACTTTTTGTTGTAGGGTCAGGGGTATAATATAGTCCATAGGGTTTGAGGTGAGCATTGAATTCATCTATAGTAATTCCTGGTTGTACAATTGCCCAGCGTTCTTCAGGATTTACCGTTAGAACCTTATTCATATATTTTGTAAAATCTATAACTATACCGTGGTTTACTGTTTGTCCTGCAAGACTAGTTCCACCTCCACGTGGTAGAAATATAGTTTTACTTTCTGAGCATATGCGAATAATTTCTGCTACATCTTCAGCATTTTTTGGTAGTGCTATACCTAATGGTTCCATTTGATAAATAGAAGCATCAGTACTATACATCCATTTTGAGTATGAGTCAGATTTAACATCACCTAAAATAGATTTTTTGATTTCATTATTAATATCGAGTGATAGATTTATCATACAAATATTTGTTTCACACCAATTAAAAAATCAAAATTATTATAACAGCTTTAAGATGTCATAATATTTTAATTATATCCTAATTCTTTTTATTTATGTTCATATTTTGTTTGACCATTATAGTTAGTAATATTAAACTATCTATAAAGTAGCGTTTATTTATTCAATTTTTTAGGAGAAAAAAGATGGCACACCCTGAACCAGTTACTGATGGTGATTTTAAAGAAAAAGTAATCGACTCAAGTACACCTGTACTTGTCGACTTCTGGGCTGATTGGTGTGGACCATGCAAGATGGTAGCACCAATTGTTGATGAACTTGCAGAAGAATTTGATGGAAAAGTTAAGTTTGCAAAGGTAGATGTTGATACCAATCCGCAAACTTCTCTTAGCTTTGGGATTCGTAGTATACCTTCCTTATTAGTTTTCAAAGATGGAAAGGTTGTTGATCAAGTTGTCGGTGCTGTACCGAAAGCTGTACTTAAGAAGCGTTTAGAAGAAGCTTTATAATCGATAATTCTTACAATTGCCATTTGGGAGTGGATGGGGCCCGGTGGCTTCTGCGGACTTCAACTCCGTTGTCTTGACGGCTTCCCGTTGAGAGGTGGGTTCGACTCCCTCGCACTCCCGCCAATTTGTTCAGGCTCTAGAATTTGGAGAAGAATGAAACCACTAAATGAACTCGGTCAAAAGATAAGTATTATTGGTACTAGTAATAGTGGGAAATCCACTTTAGCACAGTATTTGGCGAAAAAATTAAAAGTTCCATGTTACCATTTGGATCAATTAGCATTTCATCCGAATACTAACTGGGTAAGACGTCCTAGTGAAGAGTTTATACAAGATCATAATAAGCTGTTAAGTGGTGAAAGTTGGATTATAGAAGGTAATTATAGTTCTTGCATGAAAGAAAGATTTGATAAATCAGATTCTGTTATTTGGTTGGATTCTTCAGTTATATCATGTGTTTATCGCTATGTAGCAAGGGCAATTAAAAATGATTCAAGTCGTCCAGGACGTTTGGATGGAGCAACAAAAGAATTCAATTTCGATATGATTACACATATACTTTTTACCTATCCGAAATTAAGAAAAAAGTATTCTGATTTGTTATTATCTGCTAATGTGTCTCCGTTAATTATTAGTTCTATGAAAAAATTGAATAAGTATTACAAAAAATGGGAACTCTGTTAATGAAGAAGACTATATATTATTCTGAACGACAAAGGTTTAATCAATGGTGGGTTTGGGGTAGTGCATTTTTGGGACCAGTTTTGTTATTTTTACCATTGTTAGGATTAATTCTTTCTGGCGCATCTTATATTGTACTGCTATTAATTTTTATTTTGACATTTTGGTTACCTATTTTTCTATACTGTATACATTTAGATACAGAAGTAAATGAATATGGTGTATCCGTTAAATTTAGATTTTTTCATAGAAGTTGGGTTGAGTTTAGATTTCATGAAATTGAATCTGTAGAAGCTTGTACTTATAAACCGATAAAACATTATGGTGGATGGGGTATCCGATATGGACTCAAAGGAAAAGCATACAATGTTAGTGGTAATGAAGGGGTTCTAATTAACTTTAAAGATGGAACAAATATATTGATAGGGTCTTCTAATCATGAAGCCTTACAATTAGCAATACACGAAAGGTTAAATACTAACTTTTAAAATCCCATAAAGGTTTAAATATAAATATACCTACAATAAATAGAGTAAAAGTTATTGTTCCGCCAATTAGTATCGCTATATCAGCACCGTAAAACTGTGCAATACTGCCAGCAATTAGAGCACCTACCGGCATCAAACCGTGGTCTAGCATATAAATACTCATAACTCTGCCTCTCATAGAATTTGGGGTAATAGTCTGAATAATTGTATTGTTCGTTGAATGATAGATCATTTGAAACGCACCTTGAAATATTATTACTATCATTGAAAATATTAATAATTTAGTTTGTGAAAAAACAATTAATGATAATCCAGCCAAAATACCGATAGCAAATAGCATCTTTCCCTTATGCGTGAAATTACCAAGACTAGCTAAAACTAATGTTCCAATAAATGCGCCTAGACCCATGGAAGATAAAATGTATCCCAGTCCATTGGCATCTACCTCTAATATATCCTTGGAGAAAACAGGCATTAGGCTTTGTGTAAATGGCATCATAAAAATTGAGGGAACTAGAGCCAAGAGAACTAAGGCTAGAGTAGTTTTTTCTTTAACAACATATCGTATACCTTCAATTAAATCCTCGGCAAATGAATGATTGGATAATTCTATTATGTTGTTATCGGGTATTTTTATAGGAATAACAATCAAAGTTACGAGAAAAAATGATATAGCTTGAATAAAAAAATTAGTTGCTGGGCCAACAGCTACAATTAATATACCACCAACAGCTGGACCAAGCATTCTCGTTATATTAAACGCAGCAGAGTTAAGCGCAATTGCATTCATAAGATCTTTTTGTGGTACTAAGTTTGGAACTAATGCCTGACGCACTGGATTACCAGATGCCCAACCCGCTCCACTCAGCATTGAAAATACAAATATGTGCCATGTTTGAAGATTGCCAGAATATATGAGTAAGGCAAATGACAGACCCAGAAGAGATAATAAAAGGTGTACAGCTATCAATAACCTTTTTCTGTCCATTCTATCGGTGATAACTCCTGCAATAGGACCCATAAAAAGGAAAGGCAAAGCCCTTATACCAGTTACTGCACCTGTTAAGAAAGCAGAATTAGTGTATTCATAGGCTAACCATCCTAAAGTTACTTGTTGTATCCAATTACCAGCAGATGTGAAAAATGTACTTGTTATAAGGAATCGAAAATCGTGATATTGCAAGGATGTAAAGGTATGAAATTTAAACCTAGACTTTTTATTAAGATTTTCGATTTTATTTAGCGAATTACGACTCAATTTATAGTTACCTTTACGAAATAGTTGCATAATTAAAATAAAATGTAAATCAAATATCTGTTTCAAAAAACATTGTATGAAAAATTTTGCTAATATTTATATAATTTCATTTATTTAAATGCTAGGTAGGTAAATCATGTCTATAAAAGGTAAAACAGCCTTGGTAACAGGTTCTAGTAGGAGCCTAGGAAAATCAATTGCAATAGCATTAGCAAAAAACGGCGCAAATGTTGTTATTAATCATCGCGATAGTGAAAGTGAAGCTATTGAGGTTTCTAAAGAAATTGAAGATCTTGGTGTTAAATCTTTAGTAGTTCAAGCAGAGGTGTCAAATAAAGATGATGTTTTAAAAATGTCAGAATTAGTCCATGAGAAGTTTGGTGGAGTCGATATATTGGTAAACAATGTGGGTACAAGTGCAATGGTGCCATTTTTGGATATGACAGATGAAGATTGGCATCAAATAATAGGTATTAATTTGCATAGTTTTTTTTATTGTACACAAACCTTTATAAGACATATGGTTAAAAACCAATGGGGTAGGATAATTAATATTACTGGACATGCATCATTGAGAGGTAGTCCATTTGCAGCCCATACTGTTGCAGGTAAAGGTGGTGCAGTTGGTTTTACTAGGTCTATAGCAACTGAATTTGCTGATCAAGGAATTACCTGTAATAACGTAGCTCCTGGTCATATGGATACACCGCCAAGACGACCGTACTATACCCAACTTAAGGAAGAAGTAGGACAGGAATGGTACGGAGGATGGATTTCAAAAATTCCTATGAAAAAATTAGGTGATCCTGATGAATTTGGAGCATTATGTGCCTTTTTAGCTTCAGAAGATGCATCGTATATTACTGGTCAAATGTTTCTTGTGAATGGCGGAATAATGTATTCTTAAATTCATTAATTATGGGCATAGCGTTCTTCTAACTCATTAAGCATATCTATTCCAGTAAGACTATTAATTTCTTCAAACGATGATACTAAATCTGGTCGTTCGATAAGAGATTTTGTTTGTATAGATTCTTTTAAGATACCCAAAGCTGTTTTCATACCAGTAAGTGCTGCGCCTGTAAGTAGCCTTGGATAAATTACTGCGGATATTCCTATGTTCTCTAATTCTTGGGCTGAAATTAAAGGAGTTGTAGACCTTGATCTAATGCCAAATCCCATATTAATTGCTAATGGTTTAGATATATTATTCACAACTTTCTCCATATCTTTCAAAGATAATAGAGCATCTGCAAATAAGAGATCAGATCCAACACTTTCAAATGCTTTTAGACGATTGATAACCTCATCGATACCGTCAGTTGCGAAAGAATCTGTACGTGACATGATAACGAAATTGGGGTCTTCACGCGCTTCAACTGCAGAACGAATCTTTTGGGTAGCTTCTTCTCTACTTATAACGTTTTTACCCTTCATATGTCCACACCTCTTGGGCCATACTTGATCTTCAATCATAATTCCTGATACACCTGATTGTTCAAATTGTTTGACCGTAAAGTGAACATTAACTGCATTACCGTAACCAGTATCAGCATCAGCTTGTAAAGGAATAGTTGTACAATTTACCATTGCTCTTGACCGAGAAAGGTTTTCTTCAAGTCCCATTACCCCGACATCAGACATTCCGAGTGCACTTTCACTTAAACCTGCTCCTGAAATAAATCCAGATTCAAATCCCAGATGTTCTACTAATCTAGCACTGAATCCATCATAAACTCCAGGACCAATAAGTATATCTTTCGATTCAAGTAATTTCTTATATTGTTTTCTTTTCGTGGTAGCTGCAGAGTCCATAAGTATTTCCTTTATATTTAATTTTCGTAACTTTTAGCCACTCCTAGTGGAGCTTTGCCCTCATGGACACTTTTTATATTACTGTAAGCAAACTCAGCTCTTCTAAACCATGTATCCCATGTAGTTCCTGCACTATGAGGAGTAACTATTGTGTTGTCTAATTGCAGTAAAGGATTATCTTTTTCTACAGGTTCAGTGTTCATTACATCTAACCCTGCTCCAGCAATGGTATTATTTTGTAATGCTTTGATGAGGTCAGGTTCATTTACAACTGGTCCACGACTAGTATTTATCAAAATTGCAGAACTTTTCATTAATGATAATTGCTGAGTATTTATTATTCCTTTAGTTTCGTTCGTTAAAGGTGTATGTAGTGAAATTATATCGGATGTTTTAAATAATTCTTCAAGTTCTACGTAAGATAAATTTAGATTTTCCTCCTCTTTTTCAGACAAACGATATTTATCATGATATTGAACAATGCAATCAAATCCTTGAACACGTTTAGCAACTTTTTTCCCTATATTTCCAATACCGAAAATTCCTACTTTTTTATTTGCCATTTCATAGGTATTAAAACCATCAACAACACCTCTCCAATTACCTTCTCGTACACCTTTATCACTTAAAGTAAGTTTTTTATATAGAGCCAACATAAGTAACACTGCATGATCTGCGACTGCCCAAGAATTTGCTCCACCGTTATTTGCACAGGAAATATTCAATTCTGCTAATAATTCAAAATTCATGCGATCGTACCCAGCACTCAAAAGTTGTATAAGTTTGAGGTTTTTTGCAGATTTAATCAGAGAATCTGGGAGAGCAATACCATAACCTATTATAAATTCAGTATCTTCAACAATTTTATGAGTGTTCTCGCTATCAATACCCTCGTTAATAATAGTTGTTTCAAAACCTTCTGGAGTGTATGTTGCTATCACTTCAGCCAGATGTTTTGGTAGATTTGTAATAAAAACAATTTTGATTTTACTCATAGTGTCTCCGTTCACTTTTCTTGTTTTATTAGTACGGTACTTCTAGTTTTGTAAGTAAATCATGAAATTCATCTTTAGTTTCTTGGCTTAATTCCGGGCCAGGATGTCTAACTCTATAGCTACTTATCAAACCACGATTATGAAGTGCATATTTTCGTATTGATATACCTATTCCTTCTTGAAACTCAAATAATAGCATTGGTAAATATTTAAAAAATATACTTTCAGCTTCTTGCAAATTACCATTAGCTACATTTGTATAAATATCGACCAGAACTTCTGGGTAAGCAAATCCAGTCATTGCACCAGAGGAGCCTCGATTCAATTCGTCTAATAAAAATACTCCACCTAATCCACCAAAAATAGATAACTTATCACCAGTTAAATTTCTTATAGCAGTAATTTTGCTTGGGGTAGGAGGGTCTTCAAGTTTAAGGTAAATTACTTGGGGAATTTTTTCAGCCAATTGTGATATAAACTGGGGAGGCATATGAACCCCAGAAGTTTGAGGATAATCTTGAACTACAATAGGAATATCTATGCAATCAGCAATTTTTTCATAATGATTTAATAAAGAGCCTAAGTTAGGTTTCCCCATAGGAGGAGCAGAAATCATAACCGCAGATGCACCTAGGTTTTCAGCCTCTTGGCTATACTTTATAGCTGCTTTAGTACTTGCTGCAGTTGTCCCAACAGTAACAGACAAACCATTTGCTTTCTCAATGACTTCTCTTGTTATAATTTGTCTTTCTTCATCTGTCAGGCGAGCTGATTCACCTGTAACTCCTAGTACTACGACGCCTTCACATCGAGAAGAATGTGCTTTTTGCATAAGGTTTGAAATTGAATTTACATCTACTTCTTCATTATCTAAAAATGGAGTTGCAAGCATCCAATGTACACCGGTAAATGTTTTAGTCATAAAATGCTCCTTTTACTGTTGTATATTATTTTTCAACAATTTGGATAAGAACACCATTTGTTGATTTAGGATGCAAAAATACCTGTCCTTTAGGATTATCAGCGCCAATTAATTGTACTCCGTTAGATTCCAATTCCTTTATCGATTGTTCTATATTTTCAACAGCCAAAGCAACTAGATGTACACCTTCCCCTGATCTTTCAATCTTACGTCCAACCGGGGTTTCTGGACCAAGTGGTTCAACAAGTTCAATATGAGTACCATTTCCAAGATTGAAAAAAGCTTGTTTAATGCCAAGTTTTTCAGACACATCTGTACGTTCTAGCTCCATACCCATTCCATTTTGATAATTTGAAATGCCTTGGTTTAAATCTTTGACCGCAATAACAATATGATCAATCCATTTATAGTCCATAATTTATCTCCTGTTTTATATTATTTTTTTATTCCATCTTGGTTGTTTTTAAATAATCTAGGTAGGATGATAGAAGCAATAATCGTCGTAGACATTGTCATAATTACTGAAACACCGAATAGATCTGTACCAATTATTCCTTTTGATAAACCTATACCAGCAATAATTAATGCTATTTCACCTCTAGGTATCATACCTACACCTATTCTGAGAGAACCTATTCTATTGAAACCAGAGAAAAAGGCAGGAATTCCACTACCTATTAATTTGTCGAGTGTAGCAGTTAGAGATAAAACAATACCAAACACTAAAACAGGAGTACTGATAGCTGAAAGATCTACCATCATACCCATTACAACAAAAAATACTGGTACTAATAGGTTGTAAATATTATGTAATTGATGTTCTATTTCATGTTTAATTTTTGAATTAGACATTCCTAATCCAAAAGAATAAGCACCGATAATCATTGCGAGGCCAAAATGTTCAGCCAGTGCTGCACAAATAAGTGCTAATCCTAATGGTATAGCTACCAAGGCTCCCTCTGTATTAAATCCAGAAATAAACCTAGAAAGAGGACTTGATAAAAGGAAACTTAAAGCAGTTATTGCTAGCCAAATTCCAACAGCTTGTACAGCTATGATTAAGATATTTGAAGATGAAATAGTTTGGGTTTCATTTAAACTTATAACTATTGCTAAAACCAATATTCCGAAAACGTCATCGAATACTGCAGCAGCTAAGATAGTAATACCTTCAGCACCATCTAACTTTCCGAGGTCTTTAAGAATACGTGCAGTAATCCCAATTGATGTTGCAGTCAATATCGATCCTATAAATAAAGCTTGTATACTCATAAAGGACTCTGCAAATCCAAACAATACAGTTAAGCTTGCTCCTACTGTAAAGGGAACAGCTACTCCACCAATTGCAATAAAAAAAGACTTTCTTGCATATTTGAGAAATTGTTCTAGGTTTGTTTCTATACCAACGACAAACATGAGGACCAATGATGCAACCTGACCAAGAAAATTTATTTCTGGAGGTATTTCATGACCATGGTCTCCAGGAAATAACGGGCCAAAAGAACCTAATGCTATTGCTCCTAAGGCAAATGGTCCAATGATAACTCCTGCAAATAGTTCACCAAGAACAGGTGGGACTTTTATATATCTTACTGCTATTTCAGCAGCTGATTTTGCTACAATAAATATGATTGCTAGTTGTAACATTAACTGAATAATATGTTCTGCGTGACCTTCCATAAATTCAAAACTCCATTAAATAAATTATAGTTGTTATGGCACGCCTGGAGGGATTCGAACCCACGACACTCGGTTCCGAAGACCGATGCTCTATCCACTGAGCTACAGGCGCTTATTCAGCACATTTTATATTTAAAATGACCTAATTACAATGATCTAACCATTGATAGAAATCTTCATTTATTCTCCGTATAACAGTTTGTATAACAATATTGACTAAAAAGGATCATAGAAATTCTTCACGATTTATAAAACCTTGACTAATAGAATCCGATAGAACACTTCTTATAATATATTTATATAATTACTAGTTAATTAATAGAATCTATGAATATATAACTACAGAATATATAAACCATATAAATCCTAATCCAAAAAATGGTATAGCGTAATTATTTCCCAAGATGACCAATACTATAGGACATACAACTGAACAAAATATAGCGGCTGCAGCGATTGGTGGAATCGAAAATGCCATAGCCATACCCCACAACAACATCACATTAACTATTAGGGTTTTAATCCAGCTTTTTTGAGATATAGCGTCCTGTAATTCATTAATTAAATTCTTCATCCAGAAATTTTATCACAATTTACATGAGGGTGAGCCTAATGGACTGTTAAACATAGTTTATTATGTTAATGTTCCAGCTAAAAGAATAGTTGCGTATATGAGTTTAAATGCACTAACAAAATCATCAGATTCGTATGATATAGTTTTGCGATTCTCACGTTGTATTTCTGGAATATAACAGGCAAGATCTGCCATCAGGTCATTTGAAAATTCAACAGATAGTTTAACATTTTCATAAATCTTAGGTTTGAAAATAGAATAATTTTCCAGACATTCTTTTGAACTTTTTTTTATCAGTTCACAAGCATTTTGAGGAGATAATGAAATAGCAGAATGTGTGCTAATTGCTTCTTTAATAGATACACCAATTATATTTGGTACAGTTTTTTTAGCTTCTCTAATTATATCTGTATCACCACTAATCAGGCCGATTGGTACATTATATTGACCTGCAATTCCAAGATTTAAATCAAATTCACTTGCAGGTATATTATTAATAAAGATATTTTGTATGACACTAGACCCACGAATTGTATGACTTAGTACTCCAGGTTCGCCTGGCCTATTGTGATAACCAATACAAAGTGCAATATCAATGTTTTGATCTGCACCTTCCATCATGCAGAGAGGTCTAGGAGCTCCAGTAATCAATTCAGCTCTAGGATCTATTAGATCAGGCAGTAAATTTCTAAATGATCCATGGCTATCAGCTATGAGGACTCTATCGGCACCACCTTCAAAACATCCCTCAATAGCTGCATTTCCTTCGAGAGTCATAATATTTCGCATATGTTGATAGTCTTGACCTCGGTATCTATTTGTTTGATCAGTATCTACAATACCACTTATACCTTCCATATCTATTGAGATGAGTGCAGAAATTGTCATATCAATCCTCCCGAATATGTTTTATATTTATGTAGAATATAGAAAATTTACTTAAAATCAATATGTTAGGTACACATATGGCAAAAATGGATCAGAACGAAATAGAACAATTTTTAAAACAACCATATATAGCGCATCTTACAGTTTTAGATGAATCCAACAATCCATTCCCAGTGCCAATTTGGTTCAAATATGAAGATGGTAATTTATGGTTAATAAGCAATATTAAATCCAAAAAAATCCAACATATTGAAAAAAATCCAAACGTTTCATTATCTATTGCTAATAGTGCAAGGCCATATCAATACGTAATATTTAATGGGATTGCTGAGATTAGTGATCCAGCTGATTCCAATAAAATAATTCAGGTTTGTACTAAGTATGATGGTGAAATTGAGGGGAAGAAATTTGCCCAACTGTTAATGGAAAGTCGTCATACAATTATTATCAACATTAAAATCACTAAAACAAATGCTTGGATAGATAGATAAATTCTAATCTGGATTACAAAAGGATCTAATCGATTCTATTGTTTTGTCCCAATACATTAAGGCATGTCCAGCGTTAGGTATTGTTACTAATTGCGAATTTGGAATTTGTTCAGAAAGTTCCTTGCCAAGAGGGTATGGTACCTGATTATCTGAATCTCCATGTATAACAAGGGTTGGTATAGTTATTTCGTTTAGTCTGGAAGATAAGTCTGAATCTGCATATGCAAATTGATTTCGTAATATACCCATAGCATATATCGCTTTTTCATTATCTGTTAAAGAACTTGTAAGTTGTTTAATCTCTTGATTTCTTGTAGCAACAATAGATTTTCTTTCCTCAGGAATCGGACCAGATCCCTCTGGTGGTAAATATAAAGATAATAACGATGGTTCGTTTCGTAGAATATCGAAAGCCTTATCTGGGCCAAGATCGTTTAGAGTTTTATGACGACTTTTTAATTCTATACAAGCCTTCGTTCTATATTTATTTTTCCAAAGTCTAGAACTGGTATTAACTAATATTAATTTATCGACATCATTCTGAAAATTCAGAGTATAATTTAAAGATATTGGTCCTCCAGCAGATGATCCAATAATTGTAGGTTTATTTAGGTCTAGATGTAAAATAAGTTCTCGTAAATCAGTTGTAAGCATATCAAGAGAATGAATTTCATTTGGATAACTTGATCTACCTGCAGAACGACGATCATAAGTAATGATGGTGTTACTTTCACTTAAACTAGGAACCCATGAATCATCTCTTGGCATTACGGTAGAATCCGCACCACCATAACCACCATG
>VFGE01000036.1 GCA_009392515.1 SAR202 cluster bacterium
TTTCTTTATCATCAACCCATCCTCGAGTTTCCTGGATAATCCTTTCACCTTTTTCAGCTAATTTCACTTGGCGCTCGAATTCAAATTCTAAAGCACCTTGTACTGCACGCAAACTATTCATATTTTTCACTTCAACTTTAGATCCAAGATTGGATTCACCAATTGGTCTTATACTTATATTGGCATCACATCTAAAATTTCCTTCTTCCATATTACAAGTGGATACGCCTATAAACTGAAGTATTGAACGGAGTTGGACCAAATATTCTCTTGCTTGATCAGAAGTTCTTATATCTGGTTCTGACACAGTTTCCATTAAAGGTACTCCGGCTCTATTTATATCAAGTAGACTTCTTGCATCAGAATTTATACCTGTGTGCGTAAGTTTAGCTACATCTTCTTCTAGATGAACTCTATTAATTCGAACTGTTGAAGATATATTTTCAGATGTAATGTCTAAATGGCCACTATAAGCTATGGGATAATCATACTGTGAAATCTGGTACCCCTTCATTAAATCTGGATAAGGATAGTTCTTTCTATCAAATTTAGTCCATTCTGAAATAGAACAGTTAAGAGCCAAACCAGTAGCTATAACTAATTGTACAGCTTTTTCATTAATAACAGGCAAACTACCAGGCATTCCCATACATACTGGGCATACCATTGTATTAATAAGTTTACCTTGATATTCCGCAGGGCAACTACAGAACATTTTACTATCAGTAGTTAGTTGCGCATGAACTTCTAATCCAATTACTGATTCATACTTCATCTATACATTAATCCTATTTTTCTAAGTTATAATAAACAATAAAGCTATTAAAGATACTAATATAAATGATATTAAAATTATGAATACACCACGTTTATAAAATGGAACTATCTCTGGTTCAGAGATTCCATATAAATTTATGTATACCGTTTTATTATCGTCCTTTGGCATAATTCCCACCTAGAGTAAATTATCTTTAACTTCAGAAATAATTTCATTTAGGCCATCTTTAGCGTCTCTAAAAAACATCATAGTATTATCCATATAAAACAAATCATTATCTACGCCAGCAAATCCTGGGCTCATACTTCTCTTTAATACTACAACACTTCGTGATTTATCCACATTTAATATTGGCATTCCATACAATGGGCTTGAAGGAGTATCTCTTGCTGCTGGATTTATTACATCATTGGCACCAATTACAACAGAAACATCAGTATTATCAAAAGAATCATTAATGTCATCCAGATCATAGAGTTTATCATAAGGTATATTTGCTTCAGCTAAAAGCACATTCATGTGACCAGGCATTCGTCCAGCAACTGGATGAATTGCATATCTTATATCCACTCCTTTTGATTCAAGAAGATCTGCAAGCTCTCTAACTTGGTGTTGTGCTTGGGCGACAGCCAATCCATATCCAGGAACAAAAATTACTCTATCGGCATAAGCTAATAAAATTGCAACTTCCTCAAAACTAGTTGATCGCACAATTTTATCTGTATTATCATCTCCAGAACTACTAGAATCTACAGCCCCAAAATTACCAAATATAACATTAACCAAAGACCTATTCATAGCTTTAGTCATAATCATTGTCAGTATAAGGCCTGCTGCCCCAACTAAAGATCCAGAGATAACTAGGAGAAGGTTGTTTAATAAAAACCCTGTAACAGCTGCTGCTAAACCTGAATAAGAATTAAGCAGGGATACCACTACAGGCATATCAGCTCCTCCTATAGGAATAACTAATAAAATACCTAATAATAGGCACAAAGAAATGATAATAATAAAAGCTAGAGTAGAAGTACCAGAGAATATTAGATATGAAGAAAGCATTATCACTGATATAAAACAAATTGCTGTTATAGTTTTTTGAAAAGGATATACAATTGCTCTTCCACTTATTAGTTCCTGAAGTTTCAAAAACGCTATAATACTTCCTGAAAATGTAACAAAACCTATCAATACACTTAGAGATATCATTAAAATTGAAAATTTTTCGGTACTATTATTTAAATTTACAAATTCTGCACTAGCAATTAATGCAGAGGCTGAACCACCAAATCCGTTGAAAATAGCAACCATCTGAGGCATTGCTGTCATTTGTACTTTTTTCGCCAGGACAACACCAATTAAACTACCTATAATCAAACCTACAACTATTAACTCATAGCTAATAATATTTTCATTAAAAAGGGTAGCTACAATTGCTAGCAACATACCAATACTAGCGAAAACATTTCCTTTTCTAGCCGTAGCTGGTGAACTTAAATATTTGATACCTAGCATAAAAGCTATAGCAGCTATTAAATATATGAGTTGGATTATGTCATTCATTGTGATATCAAATACTGAACTCATCGATTATTCCCTTTTTTAAACATCTGGAGCATCCTATCAGTAACAGTAAATCCACCTACTACATTAATAGTAGCGAAAATTAAAGCAAATAATCCGAGAATTGTAGCTATGTTAACTGTAATACCAAATAAAGAAAGCGTTACATCATTATTTGACTGACCTGAGACTATAAGTGCACCAATAATCGTTATACCCGAGATTGCATTAGCACCCGACATTAATGGAGTATGTAGGGTCGGAGGAACTTTGGTTATTAATTCAAAACCTACAAAAATAGCTAGGACAAAAACATATAAAATAAAAATTAATTCTATCTCATTCATTATTTGAATCTTTCACGTTCTTGGTATCATTTAAATTATTTTCCAAAAGATTTATTCCTTCATGGCTAGTACAAGTTTGTTGAGTTATTTCATCCTCTAAATCAATAATCAATTCTGTTTTAGGAATAAAATGTTTTAACAATGAAATAATATTAGCTGATAACATTTGACTAGCATGATTAGGAATTTGACTGGGTAAATTTATGGGGCCACTTATTATTACATCGTTAGAAATAATGGTCTCCCCAGGTTTAGTAAGTTCACAGTTACCGCCCATTTCAGCTGCCATATCTATTATTACTGATCCAGGCTTCATACTAGAAACCATATCTTTATTAACTAATAATGGAGCAGGTCGTCCTGGTATCAAAGCAGTAGTAATAACATAGTCAGCTAATGCGACATTTTGATGAACTAAGGCATCTTCTTTTACTTTAATATCATTTGTAACTTCTTTTGCATATCCACTGGAATCTTCTAAATTTTGCTCTCCAAAATCTAATTGTAAAAATTTCGCTCCTAGACTTTCCACTTGTTCCTTAACAACAGGCCTAACATCATAAGCACTAACAACAGCTCCTAATCTTCTTGAAGTAGCAATAGACTGTAAACCAGCTACACCTGCGCCAAGAATTAACCCATGTGCTGGGGGTATAGTACCTGCAGCAGTCATCATCATTGGAAAAATCTTTCCAAGTAACTGCGCAGCAATCAGGGTAGCTTTATAACCAGCTAAACTACTTTGAGAACTAAGTATATCCATACTTTGGGCTCTTGCTATACGAGGAATAGTACCTAGATTGATAAGCGTTACTTGCCCTTTGGCAGCATTATTAGCAAATTCATTATTCAAATTTAAAGGTATATTAGTAATTAATGTTTTACCTTTTTGTATTTTATTTATAATATCAGGGTCATTTGAATTTAATGATAATATAATATCAGGCGTACTTAGAATATCAGAATTATTAGAAATAGATGCACCAACGTCAGTGTATAAAGTGTCTGGGAAAAAGGCGCCACTCCCCGAGTTAGATTCAATATAAACGCTATGTCCTAGTTTTATTAATTTCGCGGCATCAGCTGGTGTCAATAAAACACGTTTTTCGCTATCTTTAACTTGATTAATTACACCAATTTTCATAAATTCCCAACATAAATTAGAGTTTACTTTGTGAAAAGAATAACGCACTCGAATTATAGCTTCAAGGGCTATCAACACTTAATAGATTATTTCTATGCAATTTAAAGGTTTTATCGATAGCTTATCAACAAAATCATTTGTTTTTCCGTGCTAATTCTAGCATTTCTATAGCACTTTTTCTTCCTTGTATGCCAGTATTACCTAACATTGAAGAGATTTCATCTACCCTAGAAGAATCATTCAAAACTTCTGCTTGTATATCGAAAGAATCATGATCATCAATACGATTTAGTCGAATATGATGATCTGCAAATGAAGCAACTTGTGGGAGGTGTGTAATACAAAAAACCTGCCTATTTTTGCTTAGTTTTATAAATTTTGTGCCTAATATAAATCCTAAGCGACCTCCAACACCTGAGTCTATTTCGTCAAATACAATGAGGGGAATTTTATCAATTTCAGATAAAATGATTCTTAATCCCAACATAACCCGTGAAGCTTCTCCCCCAGAAACTATATTATTTAGTGACAAAAATGGATTATTGCCTTCAGCCATTAAAAACTCCACTTTATCCTTGCCAGTTCGTGATATTACAGATTTATTACCATTTACATCATCCACTTCTATACTATTATTAATTTGATGTGTTAAATCATCAATTGAAATTGATATATTTGTAGTTTTCATCGATAAATCGCTAAGTTCATCATGTAATGCTATTGATAATTCTTTTGCAGCATTAACTCTTGCATTAGAAATTTTTACAGACGTTAATAAAATTTCTTTTTCCAGGTTTGTAATTACATCCTTTTTCACAGTAATAAAATTATTTTTTTCTTCAATCAAATTTAATTTCGATTTTAATGATTCTGCATATTGTAATATTTCTGATATTTCATTTCCAAATCGTCTTTTTAATTTAAAAATTAAAGATAAACGATCTTCAATTTCTGACAATCGATTTTCAGAGTATTGGAGATTATCTCTATATCTTCTAAAAGAAGTACCTAGATCTTCTAATTCACTCGTTATATAAAGTAAACGACTTTGCAAATCATTCAAATCTGAATCGTCTAAATGTAATGCGTTTATTTCACCAGCAAGATTTGTTATTTGATTTAAATATGAATTATTACCCGTATCGTCTCCGTATATGATTTTATATCCTTCATCAGATAATATTTTTAAAGATTCTAAATTTTTTATTTCTTTTTGTTCATCAATAAGCATAGAATCTTCATTTTCTAATAAACTAGAAGATTCAATTTCATTATATTGTTCTCTTAACTCCAATAGAGATTCTTCAGATATATCAACCGCAGTAAAAAAATTTTCAAGATCTTCATAACACTGATTGAGATCTAAGAATATTTGTTCGATTACATTCCTTTCTTTTGTTAAACCAGCGTATTCATCTAATAAATCGAGTTGATTGCTTGTTTTTAAGATTGATAAATGATCCGACTGGCCATGAATATCTAACAATACTTCAGAAATTTGTTTAAGTGATCGTAATGGAATGATATCACCGTTTATTCTACATATATTTCTATTATCTCGATTTAATTCCCTTGAAATTATTAAATTATCAGTTGAAATATAATCCACTCCTATAGAAGATAGAATATTCATGACTGTAATTGATAAAGATTCATCAAGATCAAATATTGCTTGGATGACTGCTGAATCTTGTCCAGATTTTACGAGATTTGAATCTACTCTTGATCCAGCTATTAACTCTAACGCATGAACAATTACAGATTTACCTATACCTGTTTGTCCAGTTAGCACATTAAAGCCTATTCCAAATTCAAGATCTATAGAAGAGATATTGGCTAAATTTTTTATTCTTAATAATTTCAGCATATTTTTTACTTATTGATTTGGTAAATCAACCCATATACCATTATCATTAGATTCTTTCCAAGCTGAAGCAAACTGCAATAATTTTAAACCATCTTTAAATAATGGTATTGAACTGGAAGGTTTTTGGTTAACAATAATTGCATCAATAAAATTCTTCTCTACAAGTATACTATCTCCATTATCCCATAAAGGTTTTAAATCTGTATCAATTACAACATCTTCTAAATTTTCATCCTCTGTTCCACCTATTTTTATATATGATTGGTCCTTAAAAGATCCGCATACTATAACACCTTCACTACCATAAACTTCTATTCTGCTATGTTGAGCTGATCCAGCAACCGTAGAATGTAAATATGAAACCAAAGATCCATCTCCTCGTTGTGTCAACACAGTATTAGATTCAGGACGAACTGATCTACCATGATGATCTGTATTAGTTGATTCTTGTTGAAAACTTGTACGATTAGCAAAAAGCCTAACTTGATCACCAAAGATTCTATTAATAACTTCAAACTGACTACCTAAACCAAAGAATGGGGTGTACCAATAATCAATAATATGTTGGATTTTCCCTATTTTCCCAGAATCTAAAATCCGCTTAAAAATTGCATCTTCTTGTACATAAAATTGTCCAGGATATATTAATGAAACTAAATGTGAGTTTTCATTTGCTACGCTAAGCATTTCTTTCGCTTCTGTAACTGTCCTTGTCATAGCATTAAGAACTAAAACGTGTTTACCCGCTTTCAAAGCGGGTATCGACATTTCATAATGTTTATCTGTTCGAGTACCAATCACTACAGCGTCAATATCCTTAGATTCCAAAATCTGATTCCAGTCTTTCTCAATTCTAGAAAAACCAAATTGTTCTTGTACTTTTAGGCTAGATTCTTCTGAACTATTTGAAACTGCTACTAAATCAACATTACTCAAGGCTTGAAAATTTGGAAGTATTTTGTTTCGACTAAAATTGCCAGCTCCAATATATCCTATTCTAACCTTATCCATATTTACCTCCATTAGTTATTAACTAAAACAAAAACTGGCCACAAAAGTTTCTGACAGCCAGTTTTTGTTTATATTATATTGATATTATTTTATGCAGGTAGTACTAATTCTCCACCTACTGCTTGTCTAGAAGGTTGTACTGAAGTTTTTACATCCTTAGTAGCCCAAAAGATCGTGGCTATTTGATTTACTGCATTAAGTAAATCTTGAGGAGCTTGGGTATCATTGGTCTGCCTAACCTTCGATGCTGTTTTCAGTGCATTAAAAACTGTATCGTGCAATTCGGGATATTTTTCTATGTGCTCAGGTCTAAAATAATCAGCCCAAAGAATACGAATTTCTTTTTTGCATAGTTCAGCATGCTCCTCTTTAGTTGATACATATCTGCTTAATTGAGAAACATAATTTGTTCTATCTGCATCAGTAGATGGTACTTCAGCAGCTTCAATTAATTGTATCATTCGCATAGTAGTCAAAGCTGCAACTTGTGCCAGGTGTGGATCATATATCCCACAAGGTACGTCACAATGAGCAAAAGCAGTCTCTATTTTTGAAAATTCTACCAACTTCTTAGAAATCAACATTCACACTCCTAAAATATTGAGATAAAGTAAATATGTATTAGATTACCCTAACTCTAATGGTTAATCAACTTGTCAAAAAAGCATTTTCTTGAATATTATTCATATTGCTAAAGAATTGAAAAAAAGTTAATTTTATCTTGAATATTTATAAATATATACAATACAAAATACTAAAAGTAGATGGGCAAAGTATGTCGCCTTGTCTCAATACTAATGACATAGTTTTGGGGAAATATTCTTTGAAATTATTTCGAAATAATTTGATATGTTTTAACCTTCCTTCTAATACCAATAAACTATATATAAAACGGATCATAGGATTGCCATATGAATTCATTGAATTTACTGATTCACATATCATAATTAATGGTGAAAAACTTATATCGCACAATATTGATATTAAAAAATTGAGTGCTTCTAAATGGTACAATGACGCAAATCAACTTTTTGTACTAGGAGACAATTCTTTGGATAGTTATGACAGTAAAAATTTTGGGCCCATCAATATCAATTGGATCAAATATAAGATTATTGCAAAATTATGGCCTCTAGGAAAACTAAATGCTCATTGAGAAATGACTTTTTATCCAAAAAACAAATACTAAAAGTGTTAAAGCACATACAGCAGCACTCAAGATTATAGTATCATTAGCAGCAAGTAATACTAAATCCGAATTTATATTTTCAACTTGGGTATTTTGTATAGAGGATTGATTATAATGGGCTAATCTAGAACCAAAAATACCACTAGAAAAAGCTATACCTATTGCTAAACCTGTTTGCCTAGCAGTTGCAATAGAAGCAGAAGCCATACCCAAACGATCTTGGGGTACAGAGTTCACCACAGCTGTATTATTTGCAGGATCAAAAAGACCAAATGCAATGCTGGCTAAAGCTAAAACTAGACCAATTTCTAAAGATGCTCCATATCTTATAGCAAATGATAATAATATCAAACTAATTATCAATAATATTACACTTAAAAAAATTAGAATTTTTGAACCGATAATATCAGTTAATCTACCAGCAATCGGAGCGATTGCAATTCTCACTAATGAAAAAATACTCAATAAAAAACCAGAAAAAACGATACTATATCCCATACCATGAGTGGTTACAAAAGGAGTGATATAGCCAATAGTATTCCAAGACTGATAAATTAATAACAAAGTAATGATAGAAACTAAAAATACTGGATTTTTAAACATATTTATCTGTACAACAGGGAATTCTGAATGAAGTTCTTGGTATAGAAATATAGGAGTAAAAACAATAAATAAAACTAAGCTAAGAATTATTAATGGAGATAAATAGCCTAAAATATTTATCTGACTTATTACAAACAATAAGCTTCCTAATAAGATAAATAAATAAAAGGAACCTAATAAATCAAGCTTAATTTCTTTTTTTGCAATATTTTGATCAATAATTTTTACTGATAATAAAAGACATATAATTGACAAAGGAACGCGTGTATAAAAAACAGATTTCCAGTCTATAAATTCAATTAACAACCCACCTATCAGAGGCCCTAAACCTAAACCAAGTCCTACAACAGCCCCAGATAAACCAAATACTTTACCTCGTTCTTCCTTAGAAAACTGAGATGCGATCAAAGCGGTACTACTAGAGATAACCATAGCAGCACCAATCCCTTGCAAACTCCTCAGTAATATTATGTGATAAACATTTTGAGAAAAGGAAATTAAAAACAATGTGATACTAAAAATAATGGTACCTGCAACATAAACTCTTTTCCCTCCCCACAAGTCACAAAGCCAACCCATAGTCATAAGTAAACTACAGGATGTTAAAAAGTACCCTATACCAATCCATGCGACAGTTGAAGCACTTGTGTTGAAAAATTCGGAGATTACTGGATAAACAACTAAAACAATAGTTCCTTCTAAAGTTGTAGCAAACATCCCAAAGGATACTATTACAAATACCATCCATTTAGGTTCCATAACAGACCTTACGATAACTAGGTTATTATTCTACAGTGACAGTAGCTCCAGCTTCTTCAAGCTTAGCTTTAATATCATCAGCTTCGTCTTTACTTGCATCTTC